>NZ_DAGK01000013.1:15463-17684 GCF_002495725.1 Methanosarcina sp. UBA411 | reverse complement strand
GCTTCCGGGGTCAACAGGGTAGAATATACAGATGTTGCTGCCTGTATTGACCCGACATCAGTAATGTTTGAAGACACAAAGAATAAAGATACTGCTGTACTGGAGCAAAATTATGAATACGATCTTGTAAGCGGTCGGAAACTTCTGGAGAAATTCCTGGATAAGGAAATTACTGTATCCGAAAAAGAAGGAGGCACATACACAGGCACCTTACTGAGTCACGACGGTGGGGTAGTGCTCAGGCTGAGTGATGGCAAAGTCGTAACAATTTCAGAAGTATCAAAAATTGAATTTCCGGATTCAGCAGACCTGCTTACAAAACCTACCCTGGTTTGGCAGGTTTACTCGCCTGTGGCAGGCAAGAGAGATGTTCTTACCTCCTATCTTACGGGCGGAATGAGCTGGAAGGCCGACTATATCGTAAGAGCAAGTGCAGACGATAAGAAAGCCGATATCCAGGGCTGGGTCAGTATCGATAACGCCGCAGGAACAACCTATGAGGATGCCAGACTGAAATTGGTTGCAGGGAAAGTTCACCGCGTATCCCCCCCACCCATGCCGAAATATGCGTATGATGCTGCGGAAGTACCAGAAGAAAGGTACTCAGGGGCAGAGGGCGGCTTTGTTGAGGAATCTCTCTTTGAGTATCACCTCTATACCCTTGAAAGGCCGGCTACCCTGAAGAGTAATCAGGTAAAACAGCTTTCTCTGCTCTCTGCCGATTCCGTGCCTGTAGAAAAAGAACTCGTTTTTGACGTCTCAAAAAGTAGTGATGTGCAGGTTGCCTTAAGCCTTAACAATTCAAAAGAAAAAGGTCTTGGAATGCCTCTTCCTGCCGGAGTTCTGAGAGTTTATAAAGCTGATTCCCAGGGTCAGCTCCAGTTCCTAGGGGAAGACAGGATAGACCACACCCCAAAAGACGGAGAGGTAACGGTTATTGTCGGAAACGCTTTTGATGTAAAAGGCACACGAACCCAGACCAGCTACAACAAGGTGAGCTCGGATGTCAGGAGGGAGAGTTACGAAACCGAAATCAAAAACCATAAATCCCAATCTCAGAAAGTAAAAATTGTAGAACACTTCTACGGAGACTGGGAAATTACCACCAGCTCTGACCCATACAAGAAAAAAGAAGCCTTTATCGCTGAATGGGAAATAACCGTACCCGCAGACAGCTCAAAGAAAATTTCCTATACCGTAGAACGCCGTTATTAATCAACAGAAGACAGCAAACTGTCAAATGGGGGCTCTACGCCCCCAACTGTTGTACTGCAGCTGCTGCACCGCAACCGTTGCGCCGGTTGATCACGCCGGATAGGGTTTGGGGATAAGGTTCTTAAAATCAAACCCAACGTTTTCGGTCAAGCCTTTTCTGAAAAGGGTTGCGATCAAACAAAACTGTGCGCTGGTTGACTACGCGTAAGTCGGAAAAATGCCGAGAGGAGCTCTGGATGCAATAAGTGGAACAGGCAACTGAGAATCCTATTAAGAGCAATTTAATGAACAATTTATGAGAATCCTTTATATTTTTAATCCCACTATAACTATTAAAATTTTAGAGTTTGTTTCTATATGAGGTTTTTATGACTAATACTGAAGGGCTTCTGTATACTGTTCTTTTTATCAGTTTCTTTATGTTCCTAGTAGGCTGTACAACTCTTACTTTCGTATATTTTCTCCTGCCTCAAGTTAAAAATAAGCTATCCAGCGTAGTGATTATCCTTGCAGGAATAGTACTCAATTTTGCTTTATTCATGGGCGGTGAGATTAGCTGGCTGATCATAGGAACGGTATGTTTTGCAGTGCCGATGGTCGTTCTTGCCCCACTAGTTCTTATACCTACCCATCTTAAAAAAATTCCTAGTTTTTCTAGGGTTTTAATATGTTATTTAATTATATCGATTATGTACATGATTCTCCCTTTTATCCTTATTGAAACCGAAATTTCAATGATTCCATTTCTATTCTTTGCTACTCCTCTTTCAAATGGTCTTGTCTATATCTGCTTGATGATTGGTTGTTTTGGATTGGCAGTGGCTATCTATAAGCTTATTAAATAAATATCGTGGTGTTTTTCCTTAAAGTGACCTGAGTAATCTGGCTTAGTTCTTTGGTCATAGATGGAGTTGTACCGCAACCGTTGGACCGCAACCGTTGCGCCGGTTGATCACGCCGTTGCCAAGCCGTTTTCGATCAAACCTTTTCTCAAAAGGTTTGCGTT
>NZ_DAGK01000013.1:0-15327 GCF_002495725.1 Methanosarcina sp. UBA411 | reverse complement strand
TGATCAAACTTTTTTTGAAAAAGTTTGCGGTCAAGCCTAAGTATTTTTCAGATTTCTGCCAGCATACTTTCAGATCTACGCTCTGTTTAAATAATTGAAAAGTCTTAATTGCTTATATGCGTAAACCTACCGCTATAATTACAGGACTTGTCCTTCTTTCCTTTATAATTTCAATTTATTTCTACCCGAGTATGCCTGAATCTATGGCTACTCACTGGACTATCCAGGGAGAAGTAGATGGGTATATGTCGAAGTTCTGGGGAGTTTTCTTCATGCCGTTGATGATTACAGGGCTTGCAGGGTTATTCCTGGTAATTCCCAAAATTGATCCGAAAAGGGAAAATATAGTGAAATTCAGAAAGTATTATGATGGATTTGTAATTTTTCTGATTTTCTTTATGCTTGCCGTTCATCTCCAGGTACTACTCTGGAATAAAGGTATCCGAATTAGCCCAAATGCTATGCTTCCTGCAGGAGTAGGGCTTTTATTTTACTATATAGGGGTTCTTATGGAAAATGCGGAGAGAAACTGGTTTATTGGCATAAGGACTCCTTGGACCCTTAGCAGCGACCGGGTCTGGAGGCAAACCAACCGGCTTGGAGGAAAGTTATTCAGGGCTGCAGGAATAGCTGCTATGCTGGGAGCGTTTTTCCCTGAACTAGCAATCTATTTCATTCTTGTACCTTCACTCTCTATTGCAGGGTTCACGTTTGTCTACTCATATCTTGAATACAAAAAAGAACTGAAAGAGACTGGATCCTAAATCAAAGCTTAAAAGAGAAAGTTTAAGGAATTCATGTTATTTCAGCTCTTGAAATTCCTATTTTATCGGTTTTTGATTTCACTTTATCAGCACGTTTATCTAACATGTTCTCTTTGTCGTATTGATTTTTATGGCAGAGGAAATGACAAAAGACACTAGCAAAAGGATCGAAAACGGGGACATCATCTCAGTTGATTACATAGGAAAGCTTGAAGATGGCACGCTTTTTGATACTTCCGTAAAGGAAGCAGCTATTGAGGCAGGGATATACAATCAAAGGAGAGACTACAAACCCCTTACATTCACAGTCGGCGCAGGCCAGATGATAAAAGGATTTGATGAAGGGGTTGTCGGAATGCGAGTAGGGGAAGAAAAAACTCTCACAATCCCACCTGAAGAAGCATATGGAGAATACAGGGAAGAATTAACAAGAGAGATACCAGTTAATGCTGTTGATTTCACTCCAGAAGTTGGAATGAAGCTGATCACGGATAGCGGGCTTACAGGTACTATTACCGAGGTCAGCGAGAATAACTTCGTTGTAAACTTCAACCATGAGCTTGCAGGAAAAACCCTGATTTTCTTAGTCAGGATAGTTTCTGTGGAGGAGTGAAAGAATGAAGATCAGGAAAGGAACAGTACTCTTTACAGCGATTCTGCTCCTTGTAAGCACAATTCTTGGCAGCGGCTGCATGGATAATGGGATCAAAGGAGAAGACAACGGGACCAAGGGAGAAGACAGCCAAGTAGTAAAACCCGGAGATAAGGTTCAGGTAGACTATACCGGGAAACTTGAAAATGGCACGATCTTTGATACCTCAAAAGAGGACGTTGCAAAACAGGCCGGAATATACATTGATGGAAGAGAGTATGCCCCTCTAACCTTCGTGGTTGGTTCAGGCCAGCTAATCCAGGGCTTTGACGAAGGCGTAATTGGAATGAAAGTCGGGGAAGAAAAGACTGTCACAATCCCTCCTGAAGAAGCTTATGGAAAATATGAGGAAGCTAGAATCGTGGATATTCCCATTGAGGAGTTAAATCTAACAAATCGATCTGAACTTCCTGAAGCAGGACAGACTATTAGAGATATTTACGGAAATCAATTCAGAGTAACAGCTGTAAACGACACGCACATCAGTGTTGATACAAACCACCCACTTGCAGGCAAGACCCTAATTTTTGATATAAAAGTCGTGTCTATAGAAAAAATTTAAGTTCCTGTAAATCTAATTGAGAGTTATAATATTTTTTCAAAACGTGCATCCTTTCAATATTCAGGTAGATATTGAGAAAACAGGGATACTGAGAGGAAAATGCATAGGGGAAAGGATAATGGAAAGTTCTCGCACTGTGAAAAAAGGAGATTACCTTCTTATTGATTTCACTGGAAAATTTGAAGACGGGACTGTTTTTGATACTACCCTGAAGGAAAAAGCCCTTGAAGCAGGTATTTATGACGAAAAAAAGGAATACAGACCTTTTTTCTTCAGAGCTGATACAGGTCAGGTTATAAAAGGTATCGATAGGGCAGTTATTGGAATGAAAGAAGGAGATGAAAAAACCCTTACAGCTCCGCCACAAGACGCTTACGGGGAATATAAAAATTACCTTGTCCAGGAAATCCCCCTTGCAAGGCTTGAACTCCAGACTCCTCCTGAGCCCGGTACGAAAATCATAACTCTCGGCGGGAGAGAGGTTAAAGTGCTCAATTCCACGGAAACTTCTACAACCCTGGATTTTAACCATGAACTTGCAGGCAAAACCCTGATTCTTGAAATAAAACTTGTCTCGATTGTAAGGTGATTCGGAGCTTTAAAATAAAGTGATCCGGAGTTTTTAAAAGCAGGAGGTAAGTATGGAAAAAGAAGAAAAAGTCACAGTACTGCTGCTCTTTATGACATTAACTTCTCTTATGACAGCTTATCTTTGCTTTGGATCGGAACTTACAGCTCTGGGACAGGAAACAGGAAAAGAGGTTAGGCAATACACCCGTGAATCCGTAGAAGGAGAAAAAGTATTTCTTGAAGCCGAAGTTTTGAGCAAAAGGTTCACCTACACAGGAGGGCACCTGCTTTTACAGATAGACTGCGACTCCGAAGTCCTCAGTGTCTTTATTCCAAAAACAGCAGGTGCTGACGCCTTAAATCTGTCAATCCAGGAAGGAGATTTCATAAGTTTAACAGGTACTGTCGAGGAGTATGAAGGGAAAAGGGAAATCAAGGTGGATAAAAAAGAAAATATTTATCTAAATAATCCTCGTCTTTCTGAATGAAAATTAGTCTTCTAATAATTATTGTGATTTTTGATGATCGTTAGTATATCAATGAACATGGTTTTTTTGAATTGTAATCTGGGGGTGCTATGATGTGGACAACCATTGTATATCAATGAAAATGGTTTTTTTGAATAAACGTTACTCTTCTGAATAATCGTCGTTCACTTGAGAATTATCATTGTTCTTCTGAGTGATATCAATAACCTTTAAGATAAAGATAAGAGATCATTAATAATATATTCATATAAGAACAACTGGGAAAAATATGAAAGCGTGTATTATGTGCGGAGGGGCAGGGACAAGACTGAGACCACTAACTTTCAAGCACCCTAAACCGAGCATACCGATTCTTAATAAACCGTCAGTCCTGCATCTGATAGAGCATCTTTCAAGAGAAGGGTTTAACGAGATAGTCATAACCCTGGGATATATGGGAGAGCGCATAGAAGAGCAGCTTGGAAATGGGCACATGTTTGGGGTACATATCGATTATGTATACGAGAGAGAAAAACTTGGAACTGCAGGCGGCGTTAAAAACGCTGAGGAGTACCTGGAAGACGAGCCATTTATCGTGCTTGGGGGAGACCACGTCCTTAGCCTTAACCTGAGAGAGATGTATCGTTTCCATGAAACAAATGATGCCCCTGTGACCATAGGGCTTCTTTCAATTGACGATCCAAGAGAATTTGGAATTGCGGACATGGATATCAATAACCGGATACACCGCTTCCTGGAAAAGCCAAAAGCAGGTCAGATATTCAGCAACCTTGCAAGTACAGGCATTTATATTTGCGACCCATCGGTTTTTGAATGGATTCCTAGAGGAAGAAAATACGACTTTGCAAAAGACCTTTTCCCTTTCATGCTTGAATCTGATAAAAAAATTAACGGTGTGCTTGTGCGGGGAAAATGGACTGACGTGGGAAGTTCAGCAGCTTACAGGCAGGCGCAGCGTTGGATGCTCGATGACCTTCCAGGAACGACAATAGAAGGGAATTTTACAACCCGGAACGCCAGAATAAAAGGTCCCCTGTCCATAGGAAGCAATGTGTCCATAGGATCGAATTCTTCCCTTGTAGGACCAATAGTCATAGGAGAAAACACAACTATAGGCGATAATGTCCTTATTGGGCCTTATAGTGTTATAGGCTCAAATTGCACTATAGAGAATAATGCAAAAATCCTTTCGTCTTATCTTTTTGATAATGTGTTCATAGGAAAGGATTCCAATATTTCAGGCGGGGTAGTATCAGACGAAACAATAGTCGGAGAACACTGCTCCCTTGAAAACGGAACCGTTATTGGACATAAAGTAATTATCGGAAGTAACTCTACAATACATTCTGGGATTAAGATCTGGCCTGAAGTCACTATAAATAAAGACTCAAGCATACAGGATACCATAATAAATTCAGGTTATGAAGCTGATCATGAAGGCTCGTGAGATCCAGGTTTAAAAGTAATCTTCGTAATCAATCGGTGTACCGCAACCGTTGGGCCGGTTGATCACGCTGGATAGGGTTTGGGATAAGTCTCTTAAAATCAAACCCACCGTTTTCGGTCAAGCCTTTTTTAAAAAGGGTTGTGATCACGCTGTTTCCAGTGTTTTCTCCAGTCAACGCGGAAGATTTTTGAGAGATTGAGTAGACATATTTATATTATCCTTAAAGAATCTTTTTAATATGTTATCCAGAGAATTTATCCTGGAAATCCTGAGAAAAAGTGTGCATCTGGTCTCAGTACTTATTGTGCTCATTTACGATTTTTTTGGAAAAGAAGCTGTACTCTGGGTGCTCATGCTGTTCCTTGTAACTGTCCTTGTTCTTGATTATTTCCGGGTTGAGCATGGAATTAGGATACCTTTTTTCTATATTATGTACAGAAAAGATGAAGCTGACCGATTCGGAGGTCACATCTTCTTTGCTCTCGGAGCAATTTCAGTAATAGCTCTATTTAACCGAGAAATCGCGTACGCCGCAATCCTTATGGCTACCTTTGGAGACCTGGCTGCGGCTCTGATAGGGAAATTCTATGGAAAAAGGCGAGTTTTCCAAAAGCTCTTTAAAAATGACAAATCGATTGAAGGCTCAGCTTCGGAATTCATAATTGATTTTATCATCGGGATGCTTATAGTAGGAAATCCCATTGTATCCATAGTGATGGCTTTTCTTGCAACCCTTACGGAAACCGCAGTCAATAAGATTGATGATAACCTTATAGTGCCAGTTTTTGCCGGCTTTTTCGGGCAGCTAACTCTGTTTATTCTAACATACTTATAATAATTCTTCAAATTCTCAAAAGTACTTTCAAAGAATAACCTATAGTTTAAATGAATTTTTCCTGATTGCCTTTTTGAAAGTTCTAAAAATCTAAAAGAAACGAAAACTCAAAAGATCTTCTTAAAACTAAAAATAGTAAAGAACTTGAAAAATCTTCTTAAAACTGAAAAATAGAAAAAAACTTGAAAAATCTTCTTAAAACTAAATATTGAAAAAACTCAAAAGAGCCCTTGATGGGCTCTTATACTCTACTTTCTGACTCAACCTGCGCATTTTTGAGTTTATTCATTTCCTTTATACGTCTGGCAATGATTTCACCCAGATAAAGCACAAGCGCAGCAAGGAGCACATACACTTTCAGGCTAATTGGCTCATCAGACTGTCTTTCCGAGTTCTGCCTAGCGTCTTTCAGGAGAAGGGCTCTTGCATCTTTTTCAGTATAAATTTTCCCTCCGGTTGCAGCGATAAGAGATTCTATATCCTCATTGAGCCCGATATCTCGGTGCTCAAGTTGGTAATTTACCGCAAGCGGGTATCCAGAAAGATCATGGATTCCAATAGTTTCGGGATTTACGCTTGCCTCGTAGGTATTTCTTCCGGTTAAAGCAAGGTCGAGAGGGCTTCCATCCAGCTTTAGCTCTGGGATTCCCTTTTCATACATTGTAAGAGTCAGATCAGAAGGCGTACCAAGCCACGTATCCGGTCCATCCAGGACAGCTCCTTCTTCGGCTCTTGGGTTTCCTATTGCCCAGTTAGTAGTACCTGAAATAAGTTTTGCACTTGAACCGTTATAAAGGGCAGACGCCCAGCGAGAACCTTCTCCTTCCCCATTGTCCGTGGTAAAGGCTGCAACTCTTCCAAGCCCGAAACGCCAGGTGGTTAGTACAGGCTTTCCTGTGACAGTGATAACTAGACGTTCAGCTCCAGCCTTTGGAGTAACGCCGTTATATCCTGTAATACTGGCATTTGTAAGGTTTACACTTCCCGTAATGAAATGGTTAGGAGAATACTCAAGCAGAGGATAAGTGTCAAGCTCGATATCCTTTTTTTCATCCTCATTTTCTTCATCAGGTAGCTCTTTCGGCGGCTCAAAGCGTATATTTGCCCTTTCTCCCATGTTGATGTGGAAATAGTTATCATCAAGCCCGAGTTCTTTCATAAAGTTCTCAGCATAATAGTTTCTGGTTTTATCAGTTTGGGAAGGAGCTACTGAGCGGATATGGATAAAATATAGATTTACTCCCAGCTCCTGAAGCTCTTTTGCGGCCTGAAGGCTTGGCTTGTAGGAATCTTCGATTGCTCCATCTGAAATGATAATAGCATCAAGTTCGCCATCCTTGCCTGCAAGCATTTCTTTTGCGGTTTTGAGCCCCTCATTTAAGGAAGTCTTGCTCTGGCTGTCAGGGGTCAGTCGCGAAATTTTTTCTATCAGGATCTTTTGATTCTGTTCAAGTCCGAGAAATACGAACCCTCCTGAGATATCATATCCCTTGCTTCCGAATGCTATAACCTCGGCATTTGCATCTTTGAGATTTTCGTTCTGGACAATATTGATAGCATTTGCCAGAATATCTCCCTGACTTTTGTGGGCAGAAGTACTCGGAGAAACATCAAGTATCAGGACAAGGTTCCTTCCTCCCTTGTATTCGGAAGGCTTTGAAAGTACAGGCAGGATTTCTTCAAGCGAGGAGTTAAGGTAACTTCCGTAATTATATGCCTGTTTTCCTCCCACAACAACCAGCCCGCCTCCGTTGCTGACATAATTTTTGATCTCTTTCATCTGAGCTTCAGAAAAGGAACTAATGAGCTGGTTATCAAGCACCAGGACTTTGCTGCCCTTAAGAGCCGCTGCTCCTGGATAAGTGCTGACAACCGAAACATTATAAAGTTTATTTAAAACCTTGCCTAAAGAAGAATCGGGTTCACTTGTAACAAGGGTAAGCTTCGGTTTTGGAATTACATACACGGACTTGAAGAATTCATTGTTAACCTTATTGTGATCCTCTCCGTGAGGAGTGAGTTTAACCCTGAGACTATGGGCACCGAGGGTGTTAAAAGTCTGCCTGATCGGAATTGGATTATCACTATTATCCCTGCCCTCCAGAGTAAAGTCCTTGCTCTGAGAAAGCTGCCCTTCCACGAATACTTCAAGGAAATAACTGACACTCTGGTTTGAAGCCTGGCGGACAACTATTTCAAATTCGTTCTGGTTATCAACAAAAACCGTCTTGTCTCCGAGCACTTCGACACTGAGGTCATTCGCTTTTAGTTCGGGCTGGATAAGATAGACCGGAGTATCGGTTTCTTTTGCAAATTCCAGGGCTTCAGGGAGATCCTTGCCTGCATTATTGTTCCCGTCGCTGACCAGTATTATCTGGTTGCCACCGCCCGCATATTGCATAATAGTATCTCCAAGCGAGGTTTTATCCCCGGTTAGCTGGACTAAAGTTGTTGGAGTATTGGCTACAAGGGCTTTGTACAGTTCACTGCCTGCTTCTTCAGGAAAGAGCCCCATACTTGAAGTCTGATCCTGAACCAGCACAAGAGAAGGATCTTCTTCACTAATCGTTTGTGTAACCGTAGTAAAGGGAGAAGCCAGGGCAAGCACAAGCAGGAACGCGACAAGCATTCTCCATTCTACAAGCTTTGTTTTTGTTTTCCTCAGGAGATAGAATCCCACAATAATTACAGGGATTATCAGGAAGAGCATCTCGGGATGTTCAAGGGAGATCATAATTCACCCCGCTGGCGCACAATAAGGATTTCAAGCAGTATGAGCAGGAATAAAACTCCTATCAGGTAATTGGTAATATCCTGTTTGGCGGTATAGGAATCCGCCCTTACAAGTTTGGGTTCATCATTCGAAACCGCCCTTTTTATCAATTCCGAGGCATCGATTTTAGTATTCGATTCCCGGTCATCGTAGAGATTGACTGCAATTTTCTTCCCTGCAAGCTCATAGATTCCAGCCTCGTCAAAGAGGATGCGGTTTGAAGTGAAAGTCTTTGAAGGCGTACGGATTTCCTCAGTTTTCGCAAGGGAGGTCAATGTACCGGTTTTCAGGTTATATTCTGAGATATCGCCTGTCCCTCCAAGCCACTGGACAAGTTTTATCCAGAAAACTGGATACTCAGGCAGGTTATGGAAATTATTCCAGGAATTTTCCCCGAGTTCATCACTCAGCCCCATATAGAAAACCGTTCCCCTACCTACCTGCCAGTAACTCAATATAGGGACATCGTTTTCAAGCGCTACAAGGGTTGTTGAGCCAGTTCTTTCAGCTGCACTCATGTATTTACGGACCGAGATTTCGTTGCTTCTTATGTCCTTTGTAATACTGCTTTTCTGGATTTCTTTAACTCTGATCCCATATTCTGCATCCTCAAGTCTAAGAGGCTTCACAGGTAGGATCCTGATAAGGTCAACCTCGGTTTTCTCGGGAATCAGGGCTCCGCTTACAATAAAAACTGCATTGCCTCCGTTCCTGACATAGTTTTCAATTCTTTCGACCGAAGTATCAGCAATAGGCGTCTCTTTCTGGGCAAGCACAACAAGGGTATATTTGTCAAGCTCAGCAGGTACTGATTCTGAGACAGTCAGGTCACTGTTTGGAAGCAGGGAGAGCGCAGTTTTCGAAGGCAGCTTACCATTATCAGTAATATAGAGTATACGCTGATCTGAGGTCTCTGGAATTGAGATATAGGCTTTATTGTCAACAGGCTGACTGTCTTTCACATCGAGCCGGACTGTTGTAATCCCTGGCCCAAGGTTTCCAAGAGTGAACTGGTTTGTCTCACCTGCAGGGACATCAAGGGTAAAAGATGTTGTTGCGTTTCCTGAAGTTCCTCTAACGGTTTCGATTTTTACACGCTGATTCTGATCCTTATAGTTCTTGATCACACCTGTATAGCCGTATTTTCCATCTGTGGCTTCAATCCAGCCGTTAATGATACCAATATTATCGGCAGGCTTTCCTACTTTTACGAAATTAACCTCAATCCCGTAGGACTCAGCTAGGTTCTTGGAAGCAACAGGGTCATCACCTTTGGAGTAAGCAAAATCCGAAATAACAATGATTCTTCCCCCTTCCCTGGAAAGAGACCGCATACCTGTGGTAATTGCTGCAGATAGGTCGGCTGCGCCTGCACCTGGCTTGACCTTCTTGAAAATGTCGTGTGCAGCCGAGGCGCTTCCTCCTTCAAGGGCAAGCAAAGGCATATCCGAAGCCAGAATTATACTGTTTCTCTTGCTCACATAATCATCAGCAATCCCAACCGCGTCCTCAAAGCGGGAATCAACCTGCATGCTTGCAGAGGTATCAAGGATGAGCACGGTATGCTCTCCACTCAGAGGTTCTTCCGAATTGTAATAATAGCCTGCTGCCGCAATGGAAAGAAGGATCAGCATCAGGAGCTGGATCAGGAAAAGCGGGTCCTGCACGATTTTCGTGAGCGAGGCGTAAACCCGTTTTCTTTCTCTCTCAAGCTTAAGGACAAACATGAGTGAGGGAATTGAAAGTACTGCCGGCTTGGGACGGAGCATATAAAGAATGATAAGCGGGATGATACTCAGGAGAGCAGCAAGAGCAAAGGGATTTTCAAAAGGCATTTTTTAGCGTCTCCTTCTCCTGATGGTATGGTAGAAAGCGTCAAAGATAGGGGTGTCGGTTGTAAAACTATAGAACTCAGCCCCTGCCTTCATGCAGGCTTTTTTAATCCTTGCGTTGTGGTCATCGAGTTTTTTAAGGTATTTCTCTTTGAAACTTTCACTGATATAAGTCCTGACCTCTTCTCCGGTTTCAAGGTCTATAAGCTTGCTGTTTCCATTAAGAGGAAGCACCTTTTCTGTGGGGTCGAGAACCTGAACCAGAATGAGATCATGATGAGATAATCTGGAAACTGCAGTTTCTATTGCCTCAGGTTCCTGAAGAAAATCCGAGACAAGGATTACAAGGGATCTGGATTTGATTTCCCGGCTGTACTTTATGACAGCCTCCCCGATGGAGGTCCCCCCTGATAGCTCGAGTTCTGTTAGCCTGTCGATTGCCCGCAGAAGGTTTTTTCGTCCCCTGCTGGGTTTATTTATCTCGATTTCCTGTGTAAAGGTTGAGATTGCAAATCTATCGTTATATTTTGTTACCATGTAGGCATAGCCTGCAGCGAGCATGGCAGCATACTCGAATTTCGAAGTTCCCTTCTCAGGGTAATCCATACTTTTGCTGGCATCCAGAAGGATATGGGTAGTAAGGGTTTTTTCTTCCTCAAACTGCCGCACATAAAGCTTTTCAGTCCTCGCATAGGCTTTCCAGTCGATATCTTTCAGGCTGTCGTTAAGATCATATTCCCTGAATCCGATGGTATCGATACCATGCCCGCTTCGGGTGGAGGGACGGTTTCCGGCGTAAACGGTTGATACTCTTTTCCGGACAGAGAAAGTAAAGCGGTCAAGCTGCTTAAAAAAGTCAGTTTCGATATTTTGTTTTGTGCGAGTCATTCTGGATCGTCAATAAAAAGTCCGGATTATTCCAGACCTGGGGGAAACCTTCAAGGTTACTTTAACTTATTCTATAGTCTTTTTCCTGACCTGGCAATCCCAGAAATTAGGTTTTACTTCATTTTTTTACTTTACTTTCCTGATAATATCCTCAATAGCCTGATCTGGGGTCATTCCGCTTCTTTCGGCTTCGAAAGTCAGAATAAGTCTGTGACGGAGGACAGGATATGCCATGTAATCAATATCCTCTTTGCTTACGAAGTTCCTGCCCTCTATTAGAGCTCTGGCTTTTGCAGCAAGGATAAGGCCGATGGATGCTCTAGGAGAAGCCCCATACTCTATATGTTCTTTGTTTTTTCTTGTCATGCTCACAATAGAAAGGACGCGCTGCTTGAGTTCATCAGAGATAGGAACCTGTCTGGCAAGTTTCTGCAAATCGAGGAGTGTGGATTTATCAAGACCCCTGGAAATCTTCGGGACTTCGGATCTCGTGTATCGGTTTACTATTTCCAGCTCCTCTTCATGAGAAGGATAATCTACAAGAATTTTTAAGAGAAAACGGTCGAGCTGGGCTTCAGGCAGGGGATATGTGCCTTCCATTTCTATGGGGTTCTGAGTTGCAAGAATGAAGAAGGGACGGTCCAGCAGGAAGGTATCGTTTCCGACAGTTACCTGCTTTTCCTGCATAGCTTCAAGCAGGGCTGACTGGGTTTTTGGGGACGCCCTGTTAATCTCATCTGCAAGGACAACATTTGCAAAGACGGGTCCCGGCTGGAACCTGAATTCTTTTTTGTTGTCTTTCTCTTCAATAACATTTGTTCCTGTAATGTCAGAAGGCATGAGGTCAGGGGTACACTGGATTCTGCTGAATTTCAGGTTCATTGCCTTTGAGACTGTGGAAATCATAAGCGTTTTTCCAAGTCCTGGATTACTCTCTACAAGGGCATGCCCTTCACAGATTATTGCAATCACGATCTGCTCCACTACTTTATTCTGGCCTACCACAACGTTTCCAATCTCTTCAAAAAAGCTTTTGAAAATCCTGCTTGCATTCTGATAGGTCGTGGCAGCCTGCCCGGAATCGTTATTTATTTCACTCATATCTGCTTCACCCTTTAAGTTTCTGTTTTTGCAGGGCGTAAAGCCCGCTTTCTCTGGACATTACCTGCTCTGGAACAGTGTGCCTCTAGAAAAGGTCTGTTATTCAAAAACTGCTTTCAGACAACTTTCGATAAAACGGAGTGCGCAGGTAAATCCGACCTTAGATATTTTTTCCAATTACTCTTCTGCAAGTCCTTCAAAATAACTCTGAATAACGTTCCTGTATCCTTCAGGTAGATTTTCATAATAAGCCTTGGATGCAGCTGCTTCAGGGTCTACAGAGCCTGACTGGATGAATGAATCATTATTTTGTTTCCCTGCTTCCTGGCTTGTAAAGCCTTGCCCTGCTCCCGGAGGAATTTTCAGATCAACTTCTTTGCCTTCCACCACAATAACAGCAGGCTCTCCAAAGAGATTTTCCTGGTTTTTGTCATCTGAGGTCCCGCCGTTTTCCTCTACCTGGTAAAGATCAGTATTCGAATTCGAGATAAGGGGAATTTTTTCGATCACTTGAGGTAGATCTTTAGGAGTTATGTCTGTATGATAGTCTGTAACTGCTATATAAGTAGAACCCGAACCTGCAAGTAGCATCGACCCAATCCCTATAATTAACAACTTTTGGTTAAGTAGTGAAGAGGATTTTATCGGCATTAAATCAATAATCACCCCGCCTATGAGATCCTTAACAATTATATTTTCCGTGTTCCTGTTGTCATATGCGGTTCTCAGCCTTTCTTTAAGTGTTGGAAATTCTTCTTCAATAAGATGTATGGCATCTTTCTTTTCTTTTCGAGCATATCTAATAGAAGTGATTATTACAGAAAGTAGGAGTTCAATTAATACAATTCCTAAAGTTTCAAATAGCACATTAAAGCCTAAAAAATTATATTTTATACCCGTATAGGGTTCAAAAGTACTTATTATTGAAAAAACATCTTTCATATTAGTTAATGAAAAGATAATATATAAAACAAAAAATGTAGTGGCAAAATCAAATAATGTGTATAGTAATCTGTAAATTCGGACTGCAGATTCATATTTATTAATTGATGTTTCAAGATCCAAACCATCACACCGCGCAGACTTTGTTAAATCTCTTTTATCTTCGGACCATTTCAATTTTTCCGTTTAATTCTTGAAAGCAAGATAAGAACCCAGTACCTTTAGAGTATCAGTTTTATCCTCTATTTCTTTTAAGGCATCTTTTATAAGTGCATCGCTGGCGTGCCCTTCAAAATCAATGTAGAAGTAATAATCCCCAAGCTCCTTTTTTGAGGGTCTGGATTCGATCCTGGTAAGGTTAATTTTCCTTTTTGCAAAAGCCCCGAGAATTTCGTATAAGGCTCCTGGCCTGTCTTTTTCCAGATATATTATAATGGAGGTTTTATAGGCTAAAAAACTGGAGTTCTCAAGCCCGACTTCTTTTTCAGGCCGGAATGAATCACTCCCTGATTCCTGTCCAAGATAGAATTGTGATTTTTCTTTATCCAGTTTATTATCTGCGGCACATGAATCTTGCTCAACCTGGTTTTTTTCGACGGCCCGCAAAACAATGAAACGGGTGTAATTTTCTTTCCGATCCTGAATATTTGAAACAAGAATTTTTAACCCATAATGCTCGGCAGCTTCAGGGGAAGCGATTGCTGCCATCTCTTCAAACTCTCCTGCAAGCCTTGCTGCATGGGAAGTGCTGCCCGTGCTCCTGAGTTCAGCCTCAGGGAAATTCTTTTTCAGAAAATGCCTGCATTGGGCAAGCCCCTGTGGGTGCGAAAGTATGACTTTGATCTTCTCAGCCCCACCTTTCGAGAGGAGACAGTGCTCGATTTTGACAACGATTTCTCCGACTATATCGGCCCCATTTTCAAGAAGTAAATCAAGAGTAACGCCTATCGAACCCTCAATAGAGTTCTCTATCGGGATTATCGAGAGATCGGATTTTCCTTGCACCGCTGCCAGAAATGTGTCCTCTATATCTGTAAAATACTGGATTTCTGCACTATCTTTCCCGTGTCTCAGAACCCATAGTTTTGCAGCCTTTTCCGAGTACGAGCCTTCGGGACCCATTACACCTATAATCATTTGAGGGTTAATTGCTGGGATGGTAGTAATATTTTTTGCCCGGCAGAGTTGTGGCTCTGCAGCCCGAGTCCCGTCTTGGGATCACAGAAAATCTTCGATTTTCTTGGAGTTGCACTGCAAGTGCAACAGCACGGAGCCCTTTTCTCGCTGGTTAACATATGCTAAGTAATATATAAGTAAGAATTATATATCACGATGTATAATTATATATTATATTGCACAGTTACCTTTGACGTAATTTGGATCTCGTCGCCGACTTTTTACTTCGCTTTCTTAGTTTTATTAATGATTTACCTTTATTCTTTACAAACAAAGGATTAAAATACATAAGCTGGTATACTGTATTATTAAATTTTAAATGTGTGAATGAGTATGTCTACAAGTAAGGGAAAAGAGAAAGCAAATCTGGCCAGAATGAAAAAAGTAATGGAAGAAATTGAAAAAACGACAGATGATTTTGATCTTATCAAGGAATTACATGAGCTTTTAACAATGTCGTACCCTTCGTCTCTAAAATGGCATATAATTGTATTTAAGAATGAAGTTGATAAAAGTTTATGGTACCTGGAAGATATACGAAGGGAAGAGCTCGAAATAGAAAAAATGAATCCGGGGCAAAGAATAGGGTCAAATGACGAACTAAGTCAGGTTAGCAAATTTTCCGAGATACTTAATGCATTTAGATTTGGTCACAAGATGGTGTATGATACGGAATCAAGTCAGTATAAATTGTCAAAGTTAAAGGCTTCCAGAATCACAAGATCAAACGTTTTTGAAATTCCGAAATCCATGATCGGAAACGGTAAACTCCAGTGGAGTGAAGCAGTGAAACAAAAGTGGGGAGAAGATACTATCGGGCAAAGGGAATCATTGGAAAGGGGCATCTGTAATTGAAAAGGTATACATGTTCCCTGCAGTTGCTTGAGACCACCTAAATTAATTCTTTCTATTTTACTTGGGAAAGGCCGCTCTCCCGCGCCGAGTGTGATAAGAATGGCCAGAATAGCTATTAAGGCTGCTCGGTCTTATTTCTCCCTTTACTTTTCATCTGCCTTTAATCTTTTCAATCCTTCTCTTCATACCATTCATTCCTAGCTTCCACCAGAGCTTTTAGATTTGCAAGCGGGGTCCTTGGAGCAATTCCACAGCCTGGAGCAAGAATATCCACACCGGCTGAAAGGCACTGTTTTGCTTCTGCTTTCACGGCATCAGGGGTTCCGAAAAGCAACGTCCTTGAGGGAGAGACATTACCGATTAACCTTGCCCTATTGCCAATAGCCTCTTTTGCAGCTTTTATGCTTACCTTTTCTTCAATACTGATAGCATCGAAACCACA
>NZ_DAGK01000021.1:96936-97253 GCF_002495725.1 Methanosarcina sp. UBA411 | reverse complement strand
GAAGAAGATGTGCGGACAACAATCCTGTGCTCAGCAACAGGAAAAGGTATTGAAAAAAAACAGGCAGAAGCGGTAACTGATATCGTCCTGAAAGTTGTTGAGCATTTGAACGAGATGCAGTCAGGAAGGATTGATCTTAACAGAAACGTAAAAGTGCTCAAAAAAACCGGCGGAACCGAAGTTTTTGCCCTTGAAGGCCTGATTCTGGATGAAAACCCTGCAAGAGAGGATATGCCAAAAACGTTCGAAAATCCGGCAGTCCTTATTACAAATTATGACCTCAAGATAAAGAGCGGATACTTAAATCCCCAGCATAA
>NZ_DAGK01000021.1:96429-96689 GCF_002495725.1 Methanosarcina sp. UBA411 | reverse complement strand
GACATTGATCCGTATATAGAAACCCTGCTTCGAGACAATAATATCCTGGCTTTCAAGAAACTGAAGATGAAAGACCTCGAAAAGCTTGCAGAAGCTACAGGCACGACTCTGATGACCCAGCATGATGAGATTTATCCATATGATCTTGGTAAAGCAGACAGTATAAGGGTTGAAAAGAAGAATGGGGAGAATTTTGTGTTTATTGCTGTCAGAGAAAAGGCAATTGCTTCTATTCTGATCCGGGAACCTGTGAAATATGG
>NZ_DAGK01000021.1:642-96071 GCF_002495725.1 Methanosarcina sp. UBA411 | reverse complement strand
AGAATAGACATTTCAGGAAAAGTTACCGAAAAAGGACCAGAGGTATACGATTCGGCAGCAGTAAAAAAACTTGCAATAATAGCGGCCACAGAAACAGCAAGAAACGTACTCAGAATAGACGAAATTATCCCCAAAAAATGATATCGCGATGATAACAATGCAAATCCCTCTCAAATGCATTGGTATCTACCTCCTAAAAATAAAAAAGAAAAAACATTTAAGGGGACACAAATTTGCCATTTTAAAGTGCTCCTGAAAAGTAAATGTCCAAGGATTCTCATGAAGGAAACTTGCGTTTTTCTTTTCAGAATGCTTGATTCTCAAAGGTATTCTTAGCTTAATGATTATTACTCAACGGCTTTCTTTTTTATCAAAGGAAAAAATTCTGGGACTGGATAAAAAGAATAAGCCCCAGAAAATCGAAGTGGTCTGAAAAACATGTACCTGAAAAAAATAGGCCACGTGTAAAACCAAGACCTCTAAAAATATAAAGGCCTTTGTATAAAATCTGCCAATTATATTTATATAGAGCTATTTATATAGAGTTATTTATATAGAGTTGATAATCCCAGAGATGGGAGAAATTCCCGTTACCAAATAATTTGGAGTCGTTGTCTTACTATTGAAACCTGCATTATATGGATGATTGCAGAAAACAGAAAACCTGAAGGTTCCTGTATTAATTGGCCTATGTGCAATTTTTAATCGCTGCGGTATAAAAAAGACTTAATGCTGCAAGGAATTGGTTTAAATAGTTATCCCGACTACGACGGTGGAAGTTGATATTATGAGTGAACTTGTAGATTTGATCTTTTTTTCTGAAAAACGAAAGGAAATTTTGATCTTATTGGCAAAAGGACCAAAAAGTGTCGATGAGATCAAAAAAGGACTTCACGGGGGCGGATTATCCATAATGCCACAGCTAAAAAAGTTGAAAGATATGGATATGATTGTCCAGAAAGGGGACATTTATGAACTCTCTGACATCGGAGAAATAATTAGTAAGAAAATGCTGCCCCTAACTGACCTTCTTCAGGTCTTTGAGGGAAATAAGGACTTCTGGTCAAAGCACGACAGAAGACCAATTCCTGAGCATCTGATAAAGAAAATGTACATGCTGGGAAAATGTCAACTGAATGAGCCTGACCTTGATCACCTCTTTGAATTTCCAAAAGATCTGAAAGGCATATTATTCAGGTCCCAGAGGTTAAGGAGCTTTTACTCATTTTTTTGCCCTGATTGCCCCTCAATTCAGGCAACCTGTGCAGAGAACGGGGCAGAAGTAGATCTGATTTTGGATGAAAAGGTGTACCTCAGACTAAAGAATGATTTTAAAGATAAATATCGGTTGCTGCTTAAAAACAATGTTTCACTTTATATTTACAGAGGAGAAATAAAGCCTTCTTCCTTCATAATTTCAAATGAATTTATGATGCTGAAACTTTTCGGAAAGGAAGGAGAGTTTGACCACAGAAACATCATGAGCTTCAACAGTAGCGCTATTGAATGGGGAAACGAACTTGCTGATTACTACATAGGACTTTCCGAAAAAGTAAATTAAATAAAAAGTTGTGCATTCAATTGCAATACCAGAAGCTGATATGGCGCCCCGCCAACAATTCAAAATAGATAGTTTTCACCTGGTTTTATTCGACTTTTTCCTCTTTTTTCGAGATTATTCATAAACTTCAATGCTATCGAAAGTTTTCCCTTCTCCGGTGTTATTAATTTCACTATATCAATTTCTTTTTATATTACAGAATTGATCCCATGCCCCATAAGATTGATTCGTACACTAAAAACAGTACCCCCAAATATTTCAAGGTTGAGTTATTTTGAAGGTATCTATTTTACTTGAGCCTGATTATTTGGCAAGAACAGATTTTTCTCATTCATTTCCTAAAAAGCCTTCATTTAACGATTTTCTTTTACCCTAAAATTTCCTGGTTAACTAATTTTCCTGATTCACCTAAAAGCCCCTTTTACAAATCTTCCTACCCTCTCCCGAAAAATCCCTCTGCCATAGATAGTAGTATCCTAAAAATGAGATGCCTGAAAAACATAAATACACGCACAAAAAAAGAAACGCCAAAAAATAAGAGCAGGACTAATATTCACAGATTTTACAAAAACGGTATCGGCTATGCTATATATTAGTGAGGGAATAATATCTAAATGTAAACCATAGCAGAAAGATGAAGATCCAGAGATGAAAAAAGGCTTTTTTCAGGCGCACTGAAGAAAGACCATCAGGTTAGAGAAAACAGCTGCTGGATAGACATCAGGAGATCTATGGAAATAGAGGAAGGAACCACCTTTAAGTAACCCTTCCTGAAGCAGTAAAAACGGGATTCCAGAACCTTTCTAATCCTAAAAAATGGAGGTTTAATATGGCAAAAGAAGAAATATTAAACGCTTTAGCTGATGCTGTCGTCGAAGGAGATGACGACCTCGCAGAAGAATTTGCACAGAAAGCTCTTGACGAGGGACTCGACGCATATGAAGCAATTGTTGACGGCCTCGCAAAGGGTATGAACATTGTCAGTGACCAGTATGAAAAGGGAGAAGCATTCGTGCCAAGTCTTCTTCTTGCAGCCGATGCAATGTATGCAGGAATGGAAATCTTGACCCCTCACATGAAGGTCGACGCAAGCGCTGGTCCCCAGAACGTCATCATAGGTACTGTTGAAGGAGACGTCCACGATATAGGAAAGAACCTCGTTAAGACAATGATGACTGCAGCTGGATTCAATATGATCGATCTCGGTGTCGATGTGCCACTCGGAAAATTCGCAGAGGCTGCAAAAGAAAATAAAGCGGCAGCAATTTCCATGAGCACCCTGATGACCACCACAATGGGCGGAATGGAAACTGTTATCGAACAGCTTCAGGAAGAAGGTATAAGAGATTCACTTGTGGTTATGGTAGGCGGTGCACCTGTTTCAAATGAATATGCAGAATCCATCGGAGCAGACGGTACCTCCCGTGACGCCAGCGGAGCGGTCGATACCCTTACCTCTCTTGTCAGCTCACTTCCTGCCGATGCGTGGAACGATTCCGCAGTTGTAGCAAGCAAGATGAAGTACAAAGAAATTCTCGCAAAGAAGAGTGCCAAGGAAGAAATCGACATAGGACTCGTCACAGCTGAGAAGATCCTCGCAGAGTACGATTCAGTTGTACCCAAGTTCAATGAGACTATGACCAAGAAGGAAAGGTTCGTCTCCGCTTTCCAGGACAAGAAGGTAGACAGGCTCCCGATAGCACCTCTCATCTGCGGTCTTTCTAGGAAGTTTGTGCCCTGCACTTATGCAGATTACTCCACAAAAGCCGAGAAGTATGCAGCTAGTGTAGTTGCAGGTACCAAGTACTTCAACATTGACAACTTCGTTGGCCTTACTGACCTTTGTGTGGTTGCAAGCGACTTCGGTGCAACTATTAGAGTCCCTGAAGAAGACACACCTGCAGCTACTGGCCACCTTGAAGACTACGAGAAAATCGAAGTCCCAGAAATCAAGGAAGGCACCCGTGCCTACAACCTGATCCAAGGCAATAAGCTTGCAACTGAGAAGGCAAAGGAAATTGGCGCACCTGTCACCGCCCTTTTCGAAGGTCCACTAGTAGCCCTGACCCAGATCATGGGAGCAACCCGTATCCTCTCCGACCTCAGGACAAACCCTGAAGTAGTACTCAAAGGTCTCGAGAAGACCACAGAGTACTGCAAGGAAATGGCCAAGATGATGTTCGAAGAAGCCCAGCCCGATAATCTCTGTCTGGCAACGCTCTGGACTAACAATGTTATTCTCAGTGCAGATGAATACATGAAGACAGAAGGTAAGGTCATGCAGGATGTCTTCGCCCCGCTCTACAAGGAATACAACAAGCCAATGGTTATCCACAACTGTGCAGATGCTCCTCACTGGGATCTGATCAAAAAGTGGGACACCAAATACTACAGCTATACCTTCTATCCCGACAAGGTAAACAAAGGCTCAAAGGACCACAAGTACCTTATTGAGAACTACGGCAAAGACGTCATGTTCGCAGGTGAAGTCAGCCCGGTTGTTTTCCTTGATAACAGCCCCGAAGGTATCCAGAAGATGAAGGCAGACACCGTTGCCCTTCAGGAGAGCGTCCTGAACACTCTCAAAGAGAATGGCATGCAGTCCAAGTATGTGATCTCTACTGGATGCGAAGTGCCGCCAAAGGGCCCGTGCGACACCGTTGCCGCCCAGACCTATACCGCTGCACAGACAGGTCCGGAACTCTTCAAGAAGATTATCGGATAAACCCGTTGATGTCATTCAGTCAAAAAAGCAATGTGAATATTGCTGCTTGAAAGGACGGACAAAACATTCCGTCCTTTCTTTTATTTAATTACATTTCAGGAATTTCCCGTATATGTCAAGAATAAGACTTGTACCAACTTAATTAAATTTAGATCTCTAGAAGTAAGTCCAACGAAAATCTCCACTATTTCCACATGAACTTTAAGTTAAACCTGTAAGACAGGAAAAATAGGAATAAATGGGATCTCCACATTCCATAAATCTCCACATTCCATAATATCCTGAAATATTAGATAAATCACGCTGATAACAATGCTTCTCCCTCTCTAAGGCATTGTTATCCCAACCTAAAAAGTAGATAGACCTAAGAATTCCTCAGAACACACTTTTGCCATTTTAGTGTGACTTAGGAAAAGGAAGGTCTAAATCCACGAAAAAGGTTCAATGCTCTAAGCCTCAAACCTCCAGGCAAGAAGGGGCTATGAACCAAAAAATTCAGGATCAAAGCACTATCAGGCTCTTTTTGCCATTTTAAGAGCTGGAAAATGCTTAGGATCCCGAAGTACTTCAAAAGATTGGTATGCCCCCAAACTGCCGTAACCCTCCAGGCAGGAGAAAGGGCAGCAATCCAATCGTTAATGGTAAGATACCTCACTTCATGAAAGATACAGGAACTTTTTTCATATTTTGTTTTCTGCAAGTTTTCATAAAGTTTTCTCCATCACTTTGTGAATCGATTAGTTTTTTCTACAAACTTTATTTGACAGGATTCCTTTGAATCTTGGTTTTAGATTTTTGTTTCTACAGGATCAGATAATGGGCTGAAGACGTATTATCTTCAGAAAAAATGTCGCATATGCGAATTAATTTATATAACTAGTTCACAGATATTTTAAATGAAAAATATAAACGCGATCCTGCTTGTATTAGCTTACAGAAAAAGTTACAAAGGCTTAACGTCATAAAAAAATTAAATGGCAGATTTTATGGCAGATCCCGACCTGAAAGATCGTTTTCTTAATGTCCTGAAAGGCAAAGCTGTGGATAAAGTACCTGCTCTGTCGGTAACCCAGACCGGCACTTTAGAACTTATGGGAAAAAGTGGGGCAGCCTGGCCTGAAGCTAATTTTAACGCTGATAAAATGGCAGATCTTGCCCTTGCAGCCCATAAATTTGCAGGGCTTGAGGCTGTACGCTATCCTTTCTGTCTAACTGTACTTTCTGAAGCTATGGGATGCAGTATTAATCAGGGAAGACGTGATGTTCAGCCTTTCCCACGAACTCGGCCTTTTGCAGAGGATGCAGAAAGCCTGGAGCTTCCCTCAGATCTTACGGATAGGGGACGGATACCGCTCCTTGTTGATGTAACTTCTACCCTCCGAAAAAGGGTAGGAGAAGAAGTTCCTCTGATTGCGGGCATAGAAGGGCCTGCTTCTCTGGCTTCAAGGCTGCTTGGGACATATAACTTTCTTACCTGGGTAATGAAAAAACCCGAATTGATCCGGAGATGTCTTGAGGTTACAGGAACTGCCTGTTCAGAATATTCTGCTGTACTGTCCGAAGCCGGAGCAGACGCGGTTTGCATAGTTGATGGAATAGCAGGTCCTGACATGCTGGACCCGAAGCATCTAGCTTCCCTAATAAAGCCCGAGTATGAACATTTCTACAGAGTCGGAAAAGGAATGAAGCTTATACATATATGTGGCAATTCCACATCAATCCTCAAAATGCTCTCTGAATGCGGGTTTAACGGAATTAGCATAGAAGAGAAGGTTACTGATTTGCCTGCTGCAAAGAAGCTTATTGGGAAAAAAGTAAGTCTTATAGGAAATCTTTCCTCATCAGGGGTTCTGCTTACAGGAACCTGCGAGGAAGTCAAAAACGAGGCAAAGAAATGCCTGGAAGGTGGAATCAATATACTTGCTCCGGGCTGCGGGATTGCCCCGAGAACTCCTCTTGCGAATCTCAGAGCGCTTGTTGATGCCAGAGATGAATTTTATAATAAATAATTTTTAATTGCTCTGATTAGAATTCTAGTCTTTTTCATTCCTGCCAGCACTACAGGCTTTATTCTCTTTGCGATTTCTTCTTTTTATCCCCTTTGCTATTCTGTTTTTCCCTTTGCGATTCTTTATAAATCCGTGCTTATGAAGTTGATCTCTACAGAGTCAATGCCCCTGAAAAATTAACCCTCCACGAAATAAATGCTTTATCGAAAATCAATACTCTATTGAAAATCAATGCCCCCTAAAAAATCAATACCCTATTGAAAATAAAACTCCTTCACAATAAACCCCAAATTATGTTATATATTTTTACGTCTAAATTAAATTATAAAAGGATTAATCAACGTGAGAATACTGCGCAGCTCATTTCACTGATTTAAGTCCTATCCGGTTCATAACAGTCTGATCGCGGATAGGCTTCAATAACTTTAATTTTCAAGCCTGTGTGGAGTGAAAAAAATGTATGGGATCGCACTTGATCTGGGAACAAGCGGCTTTAGAGCGCAGCTTATAGACCTGGAGACAAGAAAAGTCGTAAGAACCGCAATGACAATGAGACATCCTCTTCCTGGAGGCAATGTTATAGATCATCTGGACTTTGCCCTGGAAATAGGGGAAGATATTGCAAACAATATCATACTGGATGCAGTGAAGAAGATAATCGAAACCCTTGACGTAGAACCTGCTTGCATCCGAAAAATCGTGGTTTGTGGAAATCCTATCCAGCTTTCTCTCTTCCAAAACTCGGAAATCCGAGATCTCGCCTTTGCCGGAAAAAATATGCAACGGCGGCTTGGAGTAGAGAATGTGGACAGAAGTGCAAGGGTCTTTCCGGCAAACGAACTCTTCAAAGGCGTTCTGGATCTTCCGAACTGTGAGATTACTATACCTCCTGCAATTGCCCACGAAATCGGAGCTGATGCCCTGGCAATGATGATAGAAACCGATTTTCTGAACCAGAAAGAAATTTCTATTGTTACGGACTATGGCACAAATGCGGAGATGGCAATAAAAGTGGGGGATAGGATTATCACAGGCAGTGCGGCTGCAGGACCCGCCATTGAAGGACAAGGAATAAGCTGTGGAATGATTGCAAGTCCGGGTGCGATTTCGGATGTAAACCCTGAAGGAGAATACTGGCGGCTTACGGTTCTGGATGAAAAAATGGAAGGCAAAACCGGAGCTCTTGTAAACCCGATTACCGGAGAAATTCTTGAGAAAGGGGAAATCGAAGCTGTAGGAATTACGGGCACAGGTGTAATTGCGGTTATTGCCGTTGCCATGGAAACAGGTCTGATGGAGCAGCCACCTAAATTGCCCAATGGAAAGCTAATCCTGGGAGATTCCATCGAAATCACCAATGATGATATTTCGGAAGCCGGAAAAGCTATAGGAGCAATTCGTGCGGCGCAGCTAACTCTCCTGCTTGAGGCAGGCGCCTCCTTCGAAGATCTAGAAAACGTCTATATGTCTGGGGCATCTGGAACATACGTAGATAGCAGAAAAGCCAGAAAAATAGGTTCCTGTCCGGATTTTTCAAACAAAGTCGTTCAGTTTGGAAATACTTCCATTACGCTTGCGAGAGAGCTTCTTCTGGATGAATCAAGGCTTGACGAAATTATCGCCCTTGCCGGCACTATAAAAGCCGATCACCTAATGATGGCGACCAGCGAGACCTTCAAGAACATCTATACCTGCGAGCTTTCCTACTGGACCGAGGGGATGAGCATGAAACTATACAAAAAATATATGAAAATGTATAAGTATCCGCCCTTCCCGGAGCCCGTAGAAAATGCCGTAATGGAGAAAAGAGCAGCCAGGGATATAGAGGAAACAGGCAACGCTCCGATAGAGATTGTAGAGGATATAGGAATCACCCTTGAAGTCCCTGTGGAAGGATGCCTTAACTGCAAACGCTGTAATGAAGAGTGCCCAGAAAATGCCCTTGTGACCGTCGAGAAAGAAGGAAGATCCTTTGTAAGCTGCAGTACTCAGGACTGCCTCGGAACAAGCTGTAGACGCTGTGTGCGGGCTTGTCCGATAAATGCAATAGATTTCAAGGATATTGCAGCCCTGGGTATAAATGGCCTTTAAAGAAACTGCATAAAAGGCGAGATTTACTGATAAGAAACTCTTAGAAGCACATATCACAGGTAGAGCTGCAAAAATGACACAAATCAGCGTATCTTCCAGAATCTGTGGTTTAACCCATACAGTAACGGGAAGGATTGAAGGAGACAGTATCATCATAGAGATTGATACCCCATGTGAAAAATTCAGAGCCTTCACCTTCCTGGAAGTTCCTCTTCAGAAACTTCCAGATAATCAGAACGATATTATCTTGGAGATGGAAAGACAAATTAATTGCTCCTTTGAGTGCACCAGGGAATGTGCTCTGGACTGTACCAGAAAATGTCTGATCCCTGGTGCAGTGTTTAATGTATGTAACATAGAGAATGAGCTTGCAAAAAAGAGCCTGCAAATACTTCCTCTTAAAGATGCTGGAGTCCTTCTAAATGAGAGTACAAATTAAGGGCTTATATTGCTTATTCTAAAAGTAGATATTAATCAGAGCTTCCTAAACAAAAGCACACCCTTTTCAAATTTAATCTTTAAGAATATAACATAAATTAATCTAAGCTTTGTAGGCTTTGTAGAAAACCTATCTAAGCATCAAGAGATAGAAACTAACTATGAAAATACAGATTATAGTTCAGTTCAAATTAATGTAGATTTGTTATTTAATAGGATTTCTACAGAGCCAAAAAACCAATGTCCTAGCAGATTTGAGCTAAACGACAACTAAGAGTATGTCTTAAAATTAAACTTGATCATACAAGTGGATTAGTTCTTACATTTAAACCTAAAACGGTAAAACCTAAAACGGTAGCATTTTATGGTTATTGTAATCGATTTTATATATTGAGTACGTAAATCCTATGGGATAAATGATACCTTAAGGTCGATGAGTATCCATATTTCAGGAGTAACTTTAATACCATCCAATTATTGACTTTTCGGATAGGCTCTAAGCCGAAAAAAAACCAGCACCTTAGAGTTTAATTGATGATATTAATGAAATAAATCGAGGAAAGATGCAAAATATCCTTGTAATCGGATACAATAACCGGAACATTGTCTGTTCCGCTCGAAGAGCTGGTTATAATGTCTGTTCTATTGATGCTTTCCGTAGCTTAGACCTACAAGAATGCGCATATGCTTCAGCTCTTCTGGAGCACAAGGCTGAACCAAAACTGATTGAACTGGATGTTTCTAAGATAAAGGCTCAAATGGTTGCCTTCGGGCTTGAGTTTGATGCCATTGTCCCGGGTTCGGGCACGGAAATGTTTGATCATAACTGCTTTTCCTGCCCTGTACTTGCCAGCAGTCCGGAGAATAAACAGAAAGCTTCAAACAAAAAGTACCTCTCAAAAAGACTTGAAGCCCTTAGTATCTCGCATCCTAACTTTTATTCTCTGGACGAAATAGATGCAATTGAATATCCGGTAATTGTCAAACCTGCCTTTAGTTCAGGAGGACTCTTTAATAGGATTGCTAGAGACAAACAGGAGCTTTTTTCTGTCCTTGTAAATTTATGTAGTCTATGTCACCGCAGGCTGGATCTGGAGTTCATGGCAGAGACAGTTGTTATACAGGATTTTCTGGAAGGTATTCCTTCAAGCGTCTCTTTACTTTCTACCAAGAAAGAAGCTCTCTCAGTGGCAGTAAATGAGCAGTTAATAGGGATACCTTGGCTCTCAAGACTTCCATTTGCTTATTGTGGGAACATAACTCCTTTCAGGACCGATCAAGCTGAGGAAATGGAAGCTCTTGCTGAAGAACTGATACTTGATTTTAAGCTCCTAGGCTCAAATGGGGTGGACTTTTTGGTTACGGAAGCTGGCCCTATAGTGCTTGAGATAAATCCCAGGTTCCAGGGGAGCTTTGATACAATCGAGAAAGCAATGAATATTAACCTTTTTGAAGCCCATGTTGGCTGCTTCAGAGGCGAACTTCCTTCCAAACCCAAAGCAAATTGCTTTGCTGCAAGGGGAATAATCTATTCGGATAGAGAACTTTTTATAGACAGACAGCTCTTAGCTGCCATTCTCAGGGAAAAGGGAGCAGATATCCCTCCCCAGGGAACGAATGTATGGCCTGATTGGTTTCTTACTTCCCTGTTTTCGTGCACCTCTACCAGAGAAGATACAATCTTGTCCCTTGAAAAGGGGGCAAAGAGGATAAAGACTTTTATTGAATGCAAAACAAAGATAAGTAGTTCCTGAGTCTGTTAGTAATCGAGTGCTTAAGGTTACATAGGAAAAGTGTACCTGAATTCTGAAAACTTTCCGTTCTGAACTTAAAGTTATAGACCTCTCTATTTCTTCATTCAAAGAGGGCTTTTGAACTAATTTTTTAAAAAGTGTCTCAAACTTTCCCTTTCTTCGAGTTCTCTTATCGCATACTAGATCTCACAAGAAAAACATGCTCAGGAGAACAATTTTAATAGTAAGAACCGATTTTAGGAAGGGCATTCTGTCTTTCCTTGTAAGGATTTGCCTGCAAGATCTCAGACAAAAAAATTTATATTTCGGACAATAATTTTCCATTTGAAATCTTCGTTTACTGGAATAAACGGAGCTTTCATAATATATCGCCAGAGGAAGATTATAAGTCCCGCTCAACAAAATTTACGATTTTTAATTACTTTAATTTGAACTTCGGTAAAAAATAAGATATACTTTTTGGGGAAACCAATAGTCACCTTAATTAATGGAAAAAAAGAGAAATAATCTTCAGTTTAATAGAGAGTTTAAGAGAACCCTAATACTAATATAAAGTTCAAAATTATTATATTTATTCTTGCCAATATAATATTGGAATATTTGTAAAAATGATGTGGCTTGGATATTATATTATGAATTTGTTAATATAGTACCCAAGTTGTATTAAACTCATTCCAAGACTCAAAATAGGTTTCAGAAAAATAAAATTAATATAATTATTTCAAACTGTTGGGTTATGATGGGGGGAAATATATGCTTGAAAATGCCCGAAAAGAAGAGCAACAGAGAAATGCCTCTGAAAGGTATTATTCCCGAAAAGAAGAGCAACAGAGAAAAGCCTCTGAAAGGTATTATAGCCGGCCGAAAGCTGCTGAAGTGGAACGGCCAGGCGAGAGATTCGGACGTGAAATCATCAGGCCCTTGACGGAGGCACAACCCATAGAGAGGCGCCTGCTCTTTCTTGAACCAGGTGATAGCCTGGCCCTGGAGAGAATCATGGGAAAGAGCGATCTTGTCGACATCTCCTATCTGGAACTTGGACTGCTCGCGGCCAGACCTGTCTGCAGGATCCATATCGTGAACCCCTTCGGCAGGCCAGAGGGTTATGGCACGGGCTTTCTTGTTGGCCCAAATCTGCTGCTGACGAATAACCATGTCCTCGATACAGCAGAGCTGGCAAGGAAGAGTTTTATAGAGTTTGAATTTGAACAAGATATAAACGGTCGAAAAAAGATATCCAGATCCTTCGACCTGCGGCCCGACGAGGTCTTCGTCACTGATCCGGACCTGGACTTCACACTGGTATCTGTAACCTCCATTGCCACAGAAGGGACAGAGCTTACCGATTACGGATTACTGCGTCTCGTGGAAGATACCGGAAAGGTCCGGGCAGGCGAATACGTCTCCATCATTCAGCATCCTGAGGGCGGTCTCAAGCATTGCTGCCTGCGGGAGAACGAAGTTGTAGATGTATTCGATGACTGGCTGCATTATCTGACCGACACTCAGCCCGGAGCCTCAGGCTCGCCCGTATTCAATGATCAGTGGCTGGTTGTGGGCCTGCACCATTCAGGAGTCCCGATGAAAGATGCCCAGGGCAACATCCTCAAGACAGACGGTCAGCCCTATCGAGAAGGCATCGATGATCCCAGTACCATAGCCTGGGTGGCCAATGAGGGCGTACGAATCAGCTGCATCTTCCAGGCACTGGAGTCGCGCAGCGAGAATGAGCCGATGGTGGCCGAAGCTCTGCGTAGGCTTCGCAGCCATGGCACTGGTCCGATCGGACCTGTGATCATAACCGCCCCAGACCCCATCCCCGGCACAGCAATGGAGCTGGGAGAACTACCCATGGAACATTACCGCCTGGCGGATGGCTACGATCCCGATTTTCTGGGTTCTCTGTACCATCTACCGCTTCCCAAGCTGGCCGAGAATCTCCAGTCCAAAGTCGCAAAACTCAAGGACGGGGGCGAGATTCTCACCTACCTGCACTTCTCGATTGTGATGAATGCCGATCGAAGGCTGGCCTTCTATACCGCAGCCAATATTGACGGCAAGAAGCTGGTGAACATCAAACGCGACCGCGACAAATGGTACTTAGATCCACGTCTCGACCAGAAATATCAGGCCGGACCCAAACTATATGAAGGCAACCCACTTGACCGCGGACATCTGGTTCGCCGGCTGGATCCCTGCTGGGGGCCAAATGCCAAGGACGCGGGAGAGGATACGTTCCATTATACGAACTGCTCGCCTCAGCACGAGCGCCTCAACCAGCATGATTGGCTCGAAGTGGAAGACTACATACTGAAGACCGCAGATAATGCCAATGTGAAGATATCGGTATTCACCGGTCCCGTCTTTCGCGAAGACGATATGATTTACCGCAACGAGTACCTCCTGCCTGCCGATTTCTGGAAGGCGGTGGCGTTCGTCAATAAAAACGGGAAGCTAAGTGTTACTGCCTACCTGCGCACGCAGAAGAATTATTTGGAGAGCATGGAGTTCTTCGACGATGAGTTCAAGACCTGGCAAGTGCCGGTAGCGCAGGTTGAGGCGCTGACCGACCTATCATTTGGCTTACCTACAGATGCCGATCCTATGGCCCGGGCAGCAGCCGGAAAGGGCCTGGAAAGCCAGAGGAGCTATATCCGGAGGATTCGCTCTGCTGCGGACATAATGCTCTGATACAATCATTTGATGCTTGTTGCCTCGGATTAAAGAACGAAGCACAGCCTTGCCAATGAACTAAAAGGTCTCAAGCCGACAAGCCATTTTTTGCGTGTCGGCTTCACTTCATTTTGCGGGCAAGCTCAATGACTGATCTTTTTTCTCCCAGTTAATAAAAATATTACTAGAGTAAAAGGTCATAAAATCTCCAATCTTACTAGAAAGGAGTATTTAGAGTAAAGTTTTCATCAACACCCTCACTTTTTTCATAGTTCAGTTTTTTACCTTGCCTAATCTTGTCTTTGATCTTCTTCAACGTACTCCTATTATCAATTCCCGTTTCTCGCGAATCTTTTGGCTTAAACCAAGTATCCACCCATGAAACTTCTTGAAATCAATGTATGTTTCAATTTTATTACCCTCTAACTCCTGCATTTCAATTTTATTTGCTTCCTTGTCAATGTATACACATCCTTTTTGTAATTACGGAATTCTTTCTCAACTACGATCTGTGGATTTTTGTTGAAAGGAGCGACAGAATTAATTTCTCCCCGTTTATGCCTGCTTTTGCACCATAACCTACAAGCATAAAATTGAAAGGCTTAAATCGTAAGGATTCAGAGAATCAAAGAAATAGCTTAATTCATTTGCGAGATATGGAGAAACAAAAACAGGCTGTAGATTATATAAAAGGCTTCGGAGAAATAAAAGGAATAGAAGAGATAAAAGGAATGAGTCCTCAAAAACTTGAGTCCTCATAGAAATTTCGAGCTCCCACAACCTTATTTGTTATACAGTCCAATAGCTTTGTTTGTTTTCTCGATCGACTTCGCACCGTCACTTTCCAACTCCATCATTGCTCTGATTGCATCCACGTTCTCTGGAACGACAATAGACTCCTGATGAATAGCCTGGAAGAAGTAAAGCTCTTTCTCAGTCACTGTAATAGATTCAGGCCAGATACATAGCTCCCACATATCATGTCTGGGGCGTCCAATATCCCGCGCAAATTCAATTATTTCGGCTGTTGAAGTAATACCCTGCCCTATTAAACGGATCCTGGACTGGGAACCAAAGATATTCCTGATGTCTTCTGCAGTACAATCCTTGTTGACTTCCATATTTACAGTGTGCACATGCATAAGCGTTGTTGGGACTTTTGTAGCTGCAGTCGTTATGTTAATGTGCGGGAGCACGCTCTTAACGTCCGGTCCATGGTGAGACGGAAGCTTAACCGGATTAAGCACGATTGCGTTAACAGGTCCCTTTTTAATATCATTGGGATCGACTGCTCTTCTTGCAAGACTTACCCTCACTTTATTTACTCCGAGTTCTCTGTCTATAGTTGAAATAGCCCTGCAAAGTGCTGTAGTATTACATGAGACAACCCTTGCCAGGTCGCGGCCTACAGCCTGTTCGTAATTACTCTCCGCATTAAAAGAAAAACCTGAAATGGTATGACTCTCGCCCCCCTGCCAGATTGCCTTTATCCCGACTTTCTCATACATAGGCTTATTTTTTTCACCAATTCCTCCAGGAGTGCAGTCCACAACCAGGTCAGACTTTTCTAGCATCTCTTCAATACTTCCAGCCGCCGGCATTCCTGCTTTCTCAAAAGCTTCAACATTCTCAGCAGGGGCGTATATGTTATACCCAAGCTGATGTGCTACTGCAGCCTCATAATTTGGCTTTGTCTTGGAAATTCCTATAACTTCCATATCGTCTTGAGCCCTTACGGCGTCTGCAACCCTTTTTCCTATAGTTCCGTAACCGTTTACCGATATTTTCGCTTTAGCCATTGTTATCCTGTCCTTTTTATTTCTATATCTTAGGACTTATGTGCTTAAAGTCCAAAATCAGGTAGATTAGACGTGATGGTTAAATTTGCTCTAAGGCAGTTGAAGGTTAACAACATCAAGTTCTTAGTTTAACTGAGTAGTCTCCATTCAATTCAGGAATGTTTCACCAGCAATGGCCAGCTTAAGGTTTTTCTTGGTATCACCCGGTCCAAAAACTGCCATACTATTTACAACAAATCCCCCATCGAGGTGTTTTAACTCCCTAAAATGATCTCCTGCATGTATATATTCAGCGTGAGCGATTGCACGGACCAATCGAGCCACATTATTAAGTTTTTCTATTTCGGCTTGATTTGCAAAATGCACATACCTCATATATGCTTGACTTTTCCCCCAAATGCATTGATGAGATTCTGCTTTGTCGTCACTCTCGTTTAATGCCCCCCTTTTCAATAAATTTAACTATCACGTGTTTTAGGACTAGTGCATTTTAGAACAAAAAGCATGAGCAAACTGTTACAATACAATAATTAAAAATTTTGAGATCTCATGCTATTCATTTCAGTTTACTGCGTAAGCCCTGAGCCATCTGCATTTAGATTTAAATAAATAAAATGTCATAGAATACAAAGCCTTTTGCATCAGTTAATTGTCTAAAAAGTAAGTAATCAAAGAGTCCTTTGAGGAAATATAAAGACGACTTGTAGAGATTTTTAACCCTTAGAGGATCTGGATGCATAATTTTTTAGAGCCGTGATTCCTGGCAAGGCTTCGCCAGAGAGATAGGTTATGCTCGCACCTCCACCCATGCTTACATGGGAAAATTTAGATTCCAAGCCGAGTTGATCAATGGCATCTAAGGTATGCCCTCCTCCTGCGACAGAGTAGCTTGCTTGAGTTGCAGCTTTAAGAAGTTTATCCGTACCAAGCCTGAACTTATCTAACTCGAAAATACCAGTTGGACCGTGAAAAACACATAACTTTGCTTCCTTCAGATATTGTGAATAATTTTCAATGGTCTCTCGGCCAATATCAGCTATTGGAAGATCTCCCTTTATCTTGTCCACTTTGACTTCTTGACGTTCTCCACCATTGTTTAACGCTACGTCTTCAGGCACGACTATCTTGCCTGAATATTCCTTGAGTAACCTGGAAGCGATAGAGATCTGGTCCATATATTTCTCATCTTCAATGAATTTCCTGTTGACCTCGCCTACATCGATGCCCATTGCCATCATAAATACTGTAGCTACTACCCCAGTGGTAAGGATCTTATCAGCACCGCCTCGCTTGAGAATATTAGAAATCGCCTTTATGGAGTCGTTGGCTTTTGCTCCACCCAATACGAAGATTGCTGGATGCTCATGGCATTTCAAGGCTTTATCTAAGCCTGTAATTTCCTTGTCCATAAGGATGCCAGCAACGCTAAGCAAAACCTCTGTAAACCCTACCACAGAACATTGAGATCTGTGAGAAACCGAAAAAGCGTCGTTTATAAAAAGATCAAACAGAGGATACAACTTCTTGACCATCTGGCTTTTAGCCTGTTCCTCAAGAGTGAGGTTTGTGATCTCCTCAGCATTAAAGCGCGTATTTTCAAGGAGCAGGATCTTTCCCTGGGCAAGGGATTTTATAGCATTCCTTGCGCAGGAGCTGAATATGTCATCCTCATAGGTCACTTCTTGACCTAGAAGCTCTGTTGCCAGCTTTGCGTGGGCTTCAAGGGTGGTATAGTCCATATCTCCGGGTCGACCCTGATGAGACATCAGAACTACTCTTGAGTGCTCCAGAGATCGCAACGTAGGTAAATGACTCTTAATTTTTCTATCGTCCAGGATGTTCCCATTATCATCCATGGGTGAATTAAAGTCTACCCTTACAAGTACTGTTTTATCGTCCAGTACAACGTCACCCATCGTCAGATAATCCTTTTCAATTGTTTTCTGAGACATACACAGTATCCCCCTCGCATATGGTGGTATAAACCCGCTTGGCATGAGCTGACTGTAATTGAAGGTTAATAGAATTATCAGAGAAGTTCTCTCTGAAATTGTCAAGATTCTTGACGTTCTTGGACTTTAAATCGAAAAAGTACCTCTGGAACTGAGTTACACCAGACAAGAAAGAACAGGGACGACAATTTCAGGTGAGGATAAAAATTTAATTTTCAGTTTTTTCTCCTCAAAGACACGGACTAAATCCTTGACAATTGTATATCGATAGAGGCTAAATCGCTTTAGATAAATTTAGATAATATAGACCCTGTTAGCTTCTCTCATTTACTCGACTTCATTTTTGCTAATTTGCTATCTGACTTCCAGATATCATCTTTTATCTTCTGGGTTCAAAATCAAGTTGCTTTACCATTCTGGCAGAAGTACATGGATGGTACTCCTTCTCCGAGATTATACTCTTTCCAGACTGCGCAGGTATAACAAATGCACTGTTGTTCAGGGTTAAGATCCTGACAGGTGGCCTTGCCTGTTGAACAATATATTCCCGGAACGTTTTGAGGTTCCGGAATCTCTCTTTCCCGTGAACTTTCCAATCCTTTTACTAAGTTATCAAGTTTATCCATTGCACATTTACTGTCAGCCTGAACTGGACACTTTGGACACATACATTTTTTGATGTTTGCTAGAGTATACGGAACTTTGGTGCTTTCGCTCGTATCCATTTTATCCCCCAAAAAATAATATTCATCTTATACTTTGGGTTTGGATAATAAAAGGCTTTTCAGTTTTCGAAAAAGCTATAACTTATGCGGTTAGGCTGATACATCAATAACAAAGCTTACCTGGAACCATAAAATAATCTGGAACAATAAGAGAACTTGGAACCATACCAGAATCTAGAACTGTAGGAGATTACATAATACGAAAGCTCTGGCGCGAACTTACTACTTGAGCAGAGTGCACCAGATAGACCTAGTTCCCCTTCTCTCTGTCGACAAAACTTTTTCTGTAATCTCGGGTTTGCGTTATTCTAAATTCTATTCTCAAGTTTTTTTCTACACAACTGTTTTCAAAACTTAATACATAAATCGTTTTATCTATTATGCTTTTCCCTCATATGCTTTTCATATTCAGCTCTTGTTGCAAAAGTCATATGACAAACCGAACATTCAAACTTTTGTTCTTCTGATTCACTTTCCTGCAAATTGCTTCCCCCATTTCAGACTTTACTTTTTATAAAGAATATTCGAGAAACCTAAAATAATCTTTACTACAATTAAAGATGTTCAACTTTCTCTATAACTATTAACTGTGCTTTCTTTTTCTGATACCGAATAACTGTATCCACGAATTCAGCATGGCTCCAAGTAAGGGGTGCAACAGAAAGTGATTCTCCTGTAAGAGAGTCAATCTGTTCAGGCATAATTCCTGTCTCAAGGGAACTGTCTGCAACCCAGTTGATCAATTCAAGAGCCTTTTCTAAATCCTTAATCTCTTTTGCTTTTGCAATATACCATTTCGCAAGCCACAGCGTACATATAATCCACGGGTTACTGTTGAACCTGCCTTCTTGACGATAATATAGATCATTTTCATATCTTCCCAGCCCGCCTTTTCCCGGAACCCAGAGTTTTTCTTCAAGATTCTTCATTGTCCTCACTACTCTAGGTTCATCTGCCGGGAGTAAATTAAACTCGAAGATTCCGTACACGCTACTGTCTGTCGTACGATCTATATTCTTGTTTTTTATATTGTGATTTGTGTAGCTAATACCTCTTAAAAAAACGCCCTTTTCAGAGTCGTAAAGCTCTCGTAATATCGCTTTTTTCAACTTTGAATAGCGTAGTCTGCATAAATGAGGTAATTTTTCGTCTCCTACCAGACGGCCGAGTTTTTCTCCTGAGAGAAGCCCTCTGTAGACGGCAGATGCAGTGAAGGTAAAAATCCCTCTCCTCTCTTCCCAGAGATCGTAACTCTCAACCGGCACATCATTTGGATACTTATATTCATTCATAAAAAAGACAGCATCTTTTACAAGAGGCTCATAGACTTCCTTTACAAACTCAATATCTCCGGTAGCTTCATAATACTTCAAGAGGGCGTGGATAACAAGAGCAGTCTCGTCTTCTTGAATAGGAAGCGAAGGTTCTCCATACTCAACCCAGGGATGCCAGCTGCTTCCTAGAGTGCCGTCTGGATTATATTTGTGCAATAAGCAGCCAGCCCACCAGATTACATTTTTACAAAATCTGAAAAAAGGTTTGGTAAGTTCAGGAAAACCTGCATTTATCATGGCAATTGATACAAGTGCTCCGTCTCTGGGCCACATGTAGCTATAGGTATCATGATTAAACTGAATATTATCAGAGTCATTTGCCGCTATTATAGCTCCATGTATATCTGCCTGGGTCTTTATCGTAAGGAGAGATCGCTTATACAAATCCACAATCCTGGGTTCAAGTCCTGAGAGATCAATGGCTTGATGATTAACCCACTCTCTCTGATAGTCTTCAGTATGCTTCAAAAGGCTTTCAGGCTCCTTTTCCATAACAAGGTCATTGAGTTCATAGACATCTTTGAAATTTTTCCCAGCGGTCAGGTAGTAGTAGATAATTTCTGTGCCGTTATCCTGAAGCTGAAGGCTAACTCCCACAGTCGAATCTATAGAGCCGTGAGCTACTGGATTCTTTGAGAGAACTCCATCTTCGGCATCCACGTATGTACCTTTTAACCCCTCATTCTCGGCATAACCTATGGCATAATCATCAATATCGGAAGCTATCTCGTCTTTTCGATTTGACTTGAGAATGCCAATTAGGAAGTACCTGGCTCGCTTGTAGTGAACAATAACGTTATGGTCCATCTGATATACTGCAGTGTCCCCTATGCCGTCCCCATAAAGGTGAAAGTCTTGATTGAAGAACAAGCGGACTTCTCTTGGCCTGTCCTGCAGGTTTTTAACAGTTATTTTCCGGAGAAAAATATTGTCTTTACAGCAGACACTTTCTTCCAGAAGGAGTTCGATTCCTAGCTCCCTGTTAACGGCCTGATTTTCGGAAACAAGAGTGTTTTTCTTGTACGCAGGCTTTTTCTCCCAGTCTTCTTCATTAATCCAGGAAAGCCTTCTGTCTGTATAAACTCCGATCCTATGGGCATGTCCCCTCACATGGTTCTCCATTCCAACATGTGGAAAGTAAATATCTCTTACCTGGAACCATTTATCTATATTTATAAGCAAAGACTGATTTCCAAGAACAATATGTCGGGTCATAGCCTTTACCTTCGTTAGGCAGATCTTTTTACAGTTCATCAGAGCTTTCAGGAAAGTGTGGGACTTATGCATTTGAAGGATAAAGTCGAGTATATGAAACTTCCGTAGAATTGTTGAGATTTATTCCATTAAGGATTTATTGCTAGGAATTTACTGCTAGGAATTTACTGCTAAAAGTTTACTACTAAAAATTTACTACTAAAAGTTTACTACTAAAAATTTACTACTAAAAGTTTACTACTAAAAGTTTACTACTAAGGAGTTGCTACTGCTTCTTTTTAGTCAAAAAGCACAAGTCATTATTAGGTAAACAAGACCATATATGTCCCTAGGATGAAATTTATCAACCATAAAACTAAAAGAACTTGCATGTTCGCTTTAGTTTTCCATCTTCTTTTGATTTTCCAGCCTCGCCTGTTAATCACAACTATAAATCCCAGGATTAAAATCACAATTCCTATTAAAGAATGAACTAAAATTACAGGAGAAATGGTTTTCGAGATTACGGCATCGTATGTAAAATTGATCATATATGGAACAGATAAGACTACTAGCAAATACCCTAATGTGGATATTATATCGTGTCTGTGTAACTTTCCTTTACTTAATTTACCTGTCCTCATTATGATAAAACCTATTATGGCAAGGATCAAGGCTATTTTTTGTAAATCAAAAGAAATTGACATAAATTCATCAGTGTCTATACCCGACATTTATGTCTCCCCCGGAATAATATATACAGAATATTATATTAAATAACCCCAATTTAGCATAGTTTTCATCGGCTAATATTTATTCGGATACAAAGTTTCTAATCTGTCATTCAGAAACAGGAGTTTAATCTGATAACGTTATCTCGTTTTTATTTATATATAAAAAGTAAAGACTCAAAGTTGTCTACTAATACAGAATACAATTTGCGAATATAAAAAGTGGTCTGTCAATATTGAAGATACTTTCGGGAAGGATTTTATGCGAGAGAGTAATACTATTTTGTATCAAGCCTTTAGGATTAATTAACTAACAATATGGAGGCAAGTTTAAATTACACGAAGCAGTAGGTCCGGAATAAACTTACTCCTTTTACTGTTGCTGATTGTACTTATTTTACCCACTGCTTCGGCAGCTTCTGAGTCTGATTATCCAAGAATTTTAGACCATCCCTGGGGTCATTCCCCTATCACTGTATATGTAAATAACAAAAATGTTCCTCCACATTATAGTCCTTCCTATTATATACAGGTACAAAAAGCTCTGAACTACTGGGAAAAAGGAGGAAACGGAAAGCTAGAATACACTCCTGTTTTTAAACTTGTGGATTCCGAAAAAGCTGATATAAGGATAAGATGGGTCGAAAACCTGCAGAAAGATCAGGGTGCTCCTAGTGGAGTTGCAGGCGCTACGACTCCATTTATTGTCAATGGGCGGTTTGTACGCGTGGACATCGCACTTGGAGTTGGAACTTATCAATGGGGAAAATGGGTCCCATATAGTGATACTGCAATGCTCGCCATTGCTGAGCATGAATTGGGGCACGCCCTAGGGTTAAATCACAGCAATGATAAGCAAGATATTATGTATCCAACCAACGAGCAGATAAATAACATAAATCCTCTCTTTCTTGGCAAATACGGTGCTTTTTTGCGTTTTGTAATTTATTTAGGTCTTGCAATTTTCGTCTTCTTCTCTGTAAGCTGGCTACTTAGCAGGAAAAAATGAAAAAAAATTGAGAAAACAAAGGAAAACAAGAATAGAGAAGAAAATAAAGGAAAACAAGAATAGGGAAAGAAAAAGAAAATTTAAACTTCCCATCTCTTCTCATGTATAAAATGGAGTCTCTATTTCTTTTGACTGCCTTTTTCTCAGTCCGCCCTGTACAGCGTGGTAATATTTCATGGTATCAGGAGTAACCGAAGGCCCGGTTTCAGCAATTGCTTGAAGGAAGTGTTTCTGCTTTACCTCTTTAGCATGGAGGTCTTCACGAAGCGCGTCTCTTCCTGCCTTCTTGCACACAGCTGCAATATCAGCACCTGTGTATTGGTCGGTCAGGGAAACGAGTTTTTCAATATCAACATCCTCTGCAATCGCCATTTTACTGGTATGTACCTTAAAAATTTCCTTTCGAGCTCCTGCATCTGGAACGGGAACGAGAATTAACTCGTCAAAACGTCCAGGTCTTAGAAGAGCTGGATCTATAATATCAGGACGGTTGGTTGCACCTATTACCACTACAGCTCTGAGTTCCTCAAGTCCATCCATCTCGGAAAGAAGTTGATTCAGGATCCTGGCTGTAACCTGAGGCTCACTTGCAGAAGCCCCGCGAATAGGGGCAAGAGAATCTAGTTCATCCAGGAAGATAATGGATGGAGCAACCTGTCTTGCCCGTGAAAAGACCTCAGCAATTCTCTTTTCGGACTCTCCGTACCACTTGGAAAGCAGGTCGCTTCCCTTTGCGGTAATAAAGTTAGCTTCGGATTCATGGGCAATGGCTTTTGCAAGGAGAGTTTTTCCAGTACCCGGAGGGCCGTACAGAAGCACTCCTTTAGGCGCCTCAACTCCTATATCCCTATACGATTCAGGACTTTTAAGAGGCCACTCCACGGCTTCCTTAAGAAGTTGTTTTACTCCCTCCAGACCGCCTACATCTTCCCAGCTCACATTAGGAATTTCGATAAGGATTTCTCTTATAGCAGACGGCTGAACATCTTTCATGGCATTTTCAAAATCTTCCCTTGTGACCCTAAGTGTATCAAGGATTTCACTTGGAATTTCAGGTTCATTGAGATTGATCTTTGGAAGAATCCGTCTTAAGGAGCTCATTGCTGCCTCCCGGCAAAGAGCAGCTATGTCAGCTCCCACAAATCCATAAGTTATCTGAGCAAAGTCCATGAGATTTACGTTTTCGGCAAGTGGCATGCCTCTAGTGTGAATCTGGAAAATCTCGAGCCTGCCTTCAGTATCTGGAACCCTCAACTCAATCTCTCTGTCAAACCGACCTGGTCGACGGAGTGCCATATCAATTGCTTCAGGACGGTTGGTTGACCCTATAACGATTACGTTCTTACGAGCCTTAAGCCCGTCCATAAGGGAGAGAAGCTGAGCAACTACTCTCCTTTCGACTTCCCCGGTTACTTCAGCCCGCTTAGGAGCAATCGAATCGATTTCATCAAGGAAGATGATTGCAGGAGCGTTTTTCTCTGCTTCTTCGAAAACATCTCTAATTCCCTTTTCTGACTCTCCATAATACTTGGACATGATTTCCGGACCATTGACTGAGATGAAGTAAGCATCGGACTCGTTTGCAACTGCTTTTGCAAGCATTGTCTTACCTGTTCCAGGCGGTCCATAAAGTAGTACTCCTTTTGGAGCATCGATCCCAAGCCTGTCAAAAAGTTCAGGATGCTTCAAGGGTAGCTCTATCATTTCTCTTATTTTGGAGATAGCATCTTTAAGTCCACCCAGATCCTCATACATGACAGTGGGAACATTCTGTTCCGGGGTTATTTCTGCAGCTTCAGGTAAGAGCTCAATCTCTGTCTTATCTGTAATCTTTACTATCCCGGAAGGAGAAGTGGAGATCACCTGTAGTTTTATTTCTCCCAGACCAAATGACTGCCCCATACCTGGACTAAAAAAGTCCTGAAAGAAATCTTCGAACATGATTCCTTTACCGAAAGTCTCCCTTTCCCGTGACCGCCTCAAGCTTGTGGTGGAAATAAAATCTCCCTTTGAAACCGTACGATTCATAAATACGGCTCTAAGAGTTTCACTCGGTGCATAGATCTGCATGCCCTTAGCTACGGGAGCAAGAGTCACACTCTTTGCTTCTTTCCAGTCGGCTTTGCGAATATCCACATATTCCCCTATGCTGGTCTTTGCATTGGTTCGGATAAGTCCATCCATGCGGATGATATCCAGGCCCGAATCGCTGGGGTATGGGCGTCCTATCAGGGCTGAAGTCGATTTTCCTCCTTTGATTTCCACTACTTCAAAGGGCTTGAGGCCCAGCTTTTCCCTGAAACTGTCGTCCACTCTGACAATTCCTTTTCCAACATCTCTTTGATCAGCTTCTGCGACTTTTAGTTTTTCAGTTATTTTTTCCCTATCAGTCAAACAATACCCCCATCTCCACATTAAAAATTAACATTTATTAAAAAAGGCAACATAGTAGCTTAGAGTAGCTTTTAAATGACCCAGCTTTATTTGAAAGAAAGCCTATTTGTAATTCAGCATTCTGATGTTACTCTCTATTACGCTGGCTTTCAAAGCATTTGATTTATCTGGTTACGTCATCAGGGACATTATACTCTATTTAAGGTATCCCCTTTAGCAGACCAAGAACATCACTTTTGCAGGACAACCTATACCTCTAGTTATAAACCCTTTAAGCTCGGGTGGGCCTCTTTAGATAAGTTCACCCCAGAGATTCAGGTAGCTGCGACTCCTTGTATAGTAGTCCACCCATCATTTAGTACTATATTAATTGTTATATAAAAAAGAATTCAATCAAAATGTTTGAAGCAGATGACTTTTTTCTTTATAGTAACTCTTTATTTTTTATCAGCGAATTTATCCCAAAAATATCAATTAAAAAATATCAATCATATGTTTAAGTCAGGATCAATCATATGTTTAAGTCAAGACAATAAGCTGATTCCAAGTACGATGAATATCACATCACCAACATGTTTTGCTTCGTGCTCGAAAAAGTGTCCCATTTTTATCTCCCTTTGTAGATCTTCATAGCCTCTTCAACGGTTGCGCCCTCAATAGTTACGGCATAGATAGCGTTACACATACGGATAGCTTCATCAAGGGGTTTCTGGTGAATGTTTCTTCCTGTTGCACTCCCCATTGCTCCAGAGATGTGGATCTGGTCATGAAGCTTTCTCAAGAAATCTTCGACTTCGTCACTGGCACCGCCTGCGCAAACAACTTTAGTACGTCCTGCTGCTTTGATAGCTTCCTTAAAAACCTCAGCAGAGTTTGCTCCTTCCTTTTCAGGATAAATAACTTTCACAAAGTCCGTGCCAAGGCAGGCTCCAACTCCAGTTGCGCCAGCGATTAAGTGGGGATCTTTTTCATCTTTTACAGCAGTACCGCGCGGATAGATCCAGAGTACTGAGACCATCCCGTGTTGATGGGCATTATAAACTACCTGGGCAGCCTGCACGAGCATCTCAGCTTCGAACTCACTGCCAAGGTAGACAGTGTAACCTACCCCAAGGATCTTGAGCCCGCTATTTTCTTTAAACTGGACTACCTGATCCACATCGTACCAGAGATTGCTAAAAGGATCAGCCTGAGAAGTTTTTATGAGATTGGTCTTCGAATTTATTTTCACAAGATAAGGTACGTTTCTGTAATCCATACCATAGCGTGCAATTAGTCCGAGCTGGGTTGCAAAAGCCCCTATCTTTGCTTTTGATGCTATTTCAAAAAAGTGTTCTGGATCAGCATCATCTTCGGTTACTCCTTTCCCATAAAAGTCATCATTCAAATGTTCTACTTTTTGGTCCCCTGCAAACAGCATTAGTTTCCCACTTTCTCGAGTAATCTCCGTGTAGTTTTTCAGGTATGTTTCTCTCTCTGTTTTCGGGACATCTAGCGGTATTCTTTCCATATCCATATTCATAAAACCCCTAACTTTTGTACTTGCATTTCTAGTCAACCAGGCAAGTCCCATTTATATAAATAATGGTATTTAATGTAATTTATAGAATAATTATCTAAACGCATAAGTCCTATCTATCATAATATTTGGATAATAATAGTTGGATAGTAGTATGGGACCTTAGATACATTTTCAAATTTCTTGGAAATATGTTTTGAAATATAATCATTTTTAAAGGGGATTTAGGGGAAATGTCTGAGAACAAAAGTAGGTATATACGCTGGTTTGATGAGACTTCGATTGAAGATGTTCCGCTTGTAGGTGGGAAAAATGCCTCTCTTGGAGAAATGTACAGAGAACTCACTCCAAAAGGAGTAAAGATCCCAAACGGCTTCTCAGTGACTGCTGAGGCTTACTGGCATGTCCTCAAAGCCGGAGGGATTCTCGAAAAGCTCAAGCAAACCCTGGAAGGGCTTGATATCTCGGATGTATCAGAACTTGCAAAAAGGGGAAAAACTGCAAGGGACCTGATTCTTGGGGCAGGAATTCCTGATGATCTATGGGATGAGATCAAAAAGGGATATGACCGACTATGTGAGCAGTATGGAGAAAATACGGATGTAGCCGTGCGGAGTTCGGCTACAGCTGAGGATTTACCCACTGCTTCTTTTGCAGGCCAGCAAGAATCTTTCCTTAACATCCGTGGCTATCCTGCACTTAGAGATGCCTGCGTACGCTGTATTGCCTCACTTTTTACTGATAGGGCTATTTCCTATCGGGTAATAAATCACTTTGATCATTTCAAAGTGGCACTGTCGATAGGGATAATGAAAATGGTCAGGTCTGATATGGCTTCTAGCGGGGTTATATTCACTCTTGATACGGAAACCGGCTTCAGGGATGTAGTTTTCATTACAGGTTCCTACGGGCTTGGGGAAAATATCGTGCAGGGACAGGTAAATCCGGATGAGTTCTACGTTTTCAAGCCAACTTTCAGGGAAGGATATAAGCCAATCATCGAGAAGAATTTAGGAGATAAAGAAATTAAGATGATCTATGGGCAAGGTGGCTCTAAAACGTTTACTCGGAATGTGAAGGTTCCTGAGGCTGATCGACGTCGCTTTTGCATCAATGACGAAGAAGTGCTTAAACTTGCATGGTATGCTATTACCATTGAAGATTATTACTCAAATAAAGACAAGAAACCCATGCCGATGGATATCGAATGGGCAAAAGACGGTATAACAGGAGAACTTTTTGTAGTGCAGGCAAGACCGGAAACCGTCCAATCCCAGAAAAGAAGAGATGTTCTGGAAACTTATGTGCTCGAAAAGAAATCTGATGTCCTTGCAAAAGGCAAAAGCATAGGAGACAAAATTGCTGCTGGAAAGGCACATGTAATCCCTAATGTTTCAGATCTGCCTTCTTTTAAACAGGGAGAGATCCTGATCGCCGATTCCACAACTCCGGACTGGGAGCCTGTGATGAAAATAGCGGCTGCAATTGTCACAAACCAGGGAGGTAGAACCTCTCATGCTGCAATTGTTAGCCGAGAACTGGGAATTCCGGCAGTTGTTGGAACAGGCAACTCAACCGAAATTCTCGAGACCGGTAGGGAAATTACCGTAAGTTGTGCGGAAGGTGAAGAGGGGATTGTGTACGAGGGAATTCTTCCTTTCCACAAAGATACGTTGAGCCTTAAAGACACAAAACGCCCTAAAACCGAAATTATGATGAATCTTGGAAATCCTGACGAGGCTTTTAGCCTTTCCATGATCCCTAACGACGGAATTGGGCTTGCAAGGCAGGAATTTATTATCTCAAACTATATCAAGATCCATCCAATGGCTCTAGTGCATCCTGAAAAGGTCAAAGATCCTAAGGTCCTTCAGGAAATCGAGGAACTTACCCAAACCTCCGATAACAAAGAAGAGTATTTCGTAGATAAGCTTGCTCAGGGAGTTGGAACCATTGCTGCGTCCTTTTACCCAAAAGATGTTGTAGTCCGCACAAGTGACTTCAAAACCAACGAATATGCAAGCCTGCTTGGGGGTAGCTATTTTGAAGTGAAGGAAGATAACCCCATGCTTGGTTTCAGGGGAGCCTCCCGCTATTTTGATGAGCGTTACAGGGAAGGCTTTGCCCTTGAATGCAGAGCTCTGAAAAAAGTCAGAGAAGATATGGGGCTTAAAAATCTCATTATTATGATTCCTTTCTGCAGGACGGTTGAAGAAGCTCAGAAAGTAATTGCTGAAATGGAGAAAAATGAGCTAAAGAGGGGAGAAAATGGGCTCCAGGTCTATGTTATGTGCGAGATTCCAAATAACGTTCTTCAAATTGACGAATTCAGCAAATATTTCGATGGCTTCTCGATAGGCTCAAATGACTTGACTCAACTGACCCTCGGAGTTGATAGGGACTCGGAAATTCTTGCTGCAGAATTTGATGAACGGGATCCGGGTGTTCTGAAAATAATGGCAATGGCCGTACAGGGGGCAAAGCAGAATGGAAGGCATAGCGGGATCTGCGGACAGGCACCTAGCGACTATCCCGAAATAGCAGAGTTCCTGGTAAAACAGGGCATAGATTCCATTTCACTTAATCCGGACTCGGTTATGAAAGTCACTCTTAAAGTTTTGGATACGGAAAAGGAACTGGAAGGGTATAAAGAAGTGGAAAAAATAGCTGGAAGACAATAAAGAGGCAAAAAAATAATTGCTGTGCGTGACGGATAAGATCTATCACATCCGTAATAGAGACCTATCTTATGGATGTGTGGAGTTCGTGGTATGACTCAGGCAAGAAGACCCCTTATGCTCATTATTCTTGATGGCTGGGGCTACATGAAAGCAAAAGAAGGAAACGCTATCCTGGCAGCCCGAACTCCAAACCTTGATCGGTTGGAAAAAGAATATCCCTGGTGTTTTTTAGAAGCCTCAGGGGAAGCTGTAGGCCTTCCAAAGGGTATGATGGGGAATTCTGAAGTTGGGCATCTGACAATAGGGGCAGGGCGAGTTATATATCAGGATCTGACCCGAATAAACATCTCTATCAGGAACGGAGATTTTTTCAAAAACCCGGTTTTTCTGAATGCAATTTCAAATGTTAAAGCTAACGATTCAAGCCTTCATCTCATAGGCCTTGCTTCCTATGGAGGCATTCACAGTTATATGCCTCACCTATATGCCCTTATAAAACTTGCACAGGAGAATGAGCTAAAAAACGTATACGTACACGCTTTTCTCGATGGGAGGGACGAACCTCCAAAAGCTGCTATAGGAGACATAAAGGAACTGGACGCATTTTGTAAAGAGCATGAAAATGCTAAAATAGCAACCGTTTCAGGTCGTTACTATGCAATGGACAGAGATAAGCGCTGGGATCGGACAAAACTTGCCTACGATGCCCTGACAAGAGGAGTAGCTCCATATACAGCTCCAAATGCAGAAATTGCAATTTCTAATGCCTACACCAGGGGAGAAACTGATGAATTTGTAAAACCGACTGTAATTACTAATCCCGAAGAAAAACCTGTTGCAACAATACAGGATAAAGATTCTGTTATTTTCTTCAATTTCCGGCCAGACAGGGCACGACAGTTAACCTGGGCTTTTGTAAAAGAGGACTTTGATGGCTTTGTGAGAGAAAAACGTCCTGAGGTTTACTTTGTCTGCATGACCCAGTACGATGAAACTCTTGATGTGCCCGTTGCTTTTCCTCCAATAAAGCTGGTAAATGTACTTGGAGAGGTATTGAGCAAGCATGGACTCATCCAGCTACGCATAGCTGAAACAGAAAAATATGCCCATGTGACCTATTTCCTTAACGGCGGCGAAGAAAAGCGCTATAAGGGTGAAGACCGCTGCCTTATCCCTTCGCCGAAAATCGCTACTTATGACCTTAAACCAGAAATGAGCGCATATGAGATTACGGATGAAGTTATCAGAAGAATTCAGTCAGGAAAGTATGATGTTATTATCCTGAACTTTGCAAACATGGATATGGTCGGGCATACTGGGATATTTGAAGCTGCAGTTAAAGCAGTAGAAGCCGTGGATAATTGTATCGGCAGGATTGTTGAAGCTCTAAAAGAAATAGGAGGTGTGGCACTTATTACTGCAGATCACGGAAATGCAGAGAAGATGATAGACCCAAAAACAGGAGAGCCACATACTGCACACACTTCAAATCCGGTAAAATGCATTTACTTCGGAAACGCTGAGGTAAAAGCCCTCAGGAATGGAAAACTGTGTGACGTTGCACCGACAATTCTTGAGCTTCTTCGACTCCCTAAGCCGCAAGAGATGACAGGAAAATCACTTTTAGTGAAAGAGTGATTAAGAGCCTGTATGAAAATTAGGTTTGATTCTGCAATTAAGATATGGCTTATGCACTTGAACTGAAAAACGACAGCACTAGCTCATATTCAATTTTTACTCCCATTATTCATTCTCCTTCGCTTTCTCTTTATTCTTAAGTTTTAATTTTATTCTGTAAAGTGCAAGTAAAAAACCATACACTGCAGGTTCGATCTCTTTCTTTATAAGAGGCAGTTTCTTCAACAGCCTTTTCTGAACCATTTTGATCCGTGTCTCGGAATCTTCTACGATATGTCCCTCCTCGTCATGTTCGCCGCTATCCGCTATAACGAGGTGCTTTCCAGCTACTCAAGGGATCGCAAGAAGAGAGATTCCTGTGTTGGAATATTTAAAGCACTTATATACCTCAATATCTTCAAGGTTTTTTCTCTCAGTCGATAATCGTTGTAAATTAGGTACTCAAGGTCGAATTTTTTCGTATGTCCATTCGGTATCCGCAAGATTAACTGACATTCCCTGAACCACTGAGGCAGGCTATTACTTCTACACGTAGAACAATTCTGTAGAAAACCAGTCAAGAGCTACCAGAGAGCAGGCAAGAAAATACAGTAACTTTTCCTGAAAAACTACTGTATTCTTCCTCTTAATCTTGATAAATGGTCTTTAATTACAGCTTTATTCAATCCATAATAAAATACTTTAGAAAAACAACTGTATACATGCATCATAAAAAGTCCTGATGAGAGTTTTGATAATATTTGGAAGTTTTATCGTTTGATCAGGATTGTTAAATATACTTTGTTAAAGGTTTCTGGTGCAAAAGATCTGGCTCTATTACACGATCGATGTAAACCTTCTTTTAGGCATACTTAGTCTAGTTTCCTATATAGTACCGATTCAGATGCCATAAGATGATTACTTCTACCAGAAATACTTATTATAAAAGAGACAAAATACTGAAAATCTCTGCACAGAATGATAACCATAGAATGATAACATATGATAGAAGACAATGTAAAAGAACTTTTAAAAACGCTCCCATCTGATGTAACACTTGTCGCCGCAGTAAAATACGCATCAAAAACACAAATAGAAGAAGCCATAAAAGCAGGTGTTACAGATATCGGCTTTAATCATTATCAACAGATGAAAGATTTGGCCCCATATCTCCCACCTGAGATAAAAACCCACTTCATCGGCACACTTCAGTTAAACAAGGCAAAAAAAGTAGTAAACCTAAATCCCTACTTGATAGAGAGTGTTGATTCATACGAACTTGCAGAAAAGATAAACAATGCAGCAAAAGAAAAAAAAAGAATCCAGAAAATCCTCATACAAGTGAAGACAGACGAAAAAAAACACACCGGATTAGAGCCCGGTAGTCTCTTAAAGCTTCTAGACCAAATATCAACCCTCGAATACTTAAGTTTTGAAGGCCTGATGACAATCCCGCCAAAAAACGAAGACCCCGAAGATTCAAGAAAATATTTCAAAGAATTAAAAGACTTAAAAGACAAAGCAGAGAAGCACTTAAAAAAACATCTTCAGCATCTCTCAATGGGAATGACAGACGATTATCAAATAGCAATAGAAGAAAGTGCAAGCATCGTCCGCGTCGGTAGGAAAATTTTCGATGTATTATGATAACGTAGAATCATTCTCATTTTCTACAAAATTTTGGTATGCTTTCTGTAAAATCATAATTTGGAAATGAGACCAAACTCATCCAGTACTCAGCGTAGATAACGCAATATCTTCAATGACGAAAAAAGATGTTTTTTATACATAGAGATCCCGCAACGCCTTATTGATTTTTAAAGAGTGGTCAGATTTCTTTTTAAAATTTATCTGAAAACTTCCCTCCACGCCGCATGCTCACAAAGTGAGCAGATATCGGGTGGTTACCTGCAAAAAAGAAGAAAAAATAGAGTAGGCAGTTTGGAAATTCGTTCAGTTTGTGTATCAAAAAGCATTGGAGAGATCTATGAACTGGAGAGTAAATATCCTTATTGACCCCGCAGTCCTTACAGATAAGCCCATTATCAAGGGTACACTCCATGCAGTATAGTTTATTATCGACCTACTGTCTCACGAGGATAGAGTCGTAGATCCTTCATTTTGGCTTTTGGATTGCCTGATTGTTATGCGAGATTACTATTTCCGCAAGTTAACAACCTCTATGAATTAACGAATTCACTCATTCCAGGCCCCACTTCTTCCTGAACTCGAGCTTCTGTTGGCTGTTCATCCAGTGGCTGCCGTCACAGTAGGGCTTATTCTCTGACTTCCCACATCGACAGAGGGTTACTCTGTTCCGGGATTCGTACATGCTGCTATCTGCAGATTCAATGGGGATACCGCCTCGAACCCAGAGGGGGCCTTCACAACCTTTTTGTTTGTCGTGAACCAGTACAATAGATGGTTCAAATTCTTTTTCAAAGGGTTTACCTGTCTTCTTGTCCCACAGGACCAGCCGTCCCGACGGGCAGATCATGGCTTCCTCTATGGCGGTTTGTCGGGCTTCTGGGTCGTCTGATTTTTGTATAAGATTCCTTATTCCGCCAGACCGCTGGCAGAAACGGGAATGATCGCAGAGCTCGTGGACATCGGTGAGTTTCAAATCAGGACCTTCAAACGTTTCCGCTTTTTCCAGGTAAGGCTTCCTGCTGGCTGTTTCGCTACCATCAAAACCGACTTTGCTGTGGGTCCCATCACAGAAGGGTTTGTTTTTGGATGATCCACAGCGACATAAAATATAGGCCTCCCGCCGAGGGTGTTCCTTTATATCAATTAATTCTCTGGTGTGGCCAGCGGCATCGGTGACAATTACCTGTTCCAAAAGCGGTACTCCGCCTGTAACGCGATAGGGTCCATCTTTGATTATCTTAATCCTCATTTCTTTCTCATTGACTTCCATAATCATAATTCCCCATTATCTCTTATAATGCAGTAATGGATATTTAGTCTGACTATTTGCCTCTTTGATAAATTCTATAGTTTTCCAATTCATATTGTTCCCAATAAGAGAGCATGTAATAGGATTGATCAGATCCTCAACTAGGCGGTAAGATGGTTACTGCTGCGGACATATTCGATAGCTATCAGCTCAACTGACGGTTTCAAAACTGAGGGAGAGGGATCAGAGACAGACGATGATTATGGATATCTAAATCTCACTTCTCCACTGGAGATAAAGTAAGGTTTATCAAGTCTAAGGGTGCTGGGTGAAACAAAAAATCTTTTAATTTTTTAAACATATATAGAAGCGTGAACAATGAAAGTGAAATCATTGGCTCTGGTACAGGAAAAGTAGTAGTTTCGAGTCATGCTGTAACATTACATGGGATGCCGCTTGTTTACATTGTTATTGCAGCATTATTTGTATTATTTGGTTTATATTTATACTGTAGGATGACAAGAAAAGAAAGATACTGTATGAGTAAATCTAGTTACTTAAAACTGTTTTTTGCTTTCTTTATCCCGCTATTCTTTTATAATCGGCATAATATTTATAATAGTTCATGGTTTTACGATGTCTATACCAAATAATGGTGTAATACTTTCTGGTTTACCAATCCTGTTTTTATTATTATAAGTGCAAGTTTTGCATCTATATGGGAATCTATCTTTCCGTATTTATTCATAACTCTGAGTATATTAGTAATAAACTGCTATCGTAAACCAGCTTAGAGAGAGTCTTGAAATTAAAATTTTTTTGTAAAAACATTTGTTTAGTTTGTCATACACGGATATAACGCTAATAACTTCAACGGTGAAAAATAGGAGAGTTTTAGGTGTAAAGATCCAGCAGCGCCTTATTAACTCTGAAGGAGTTATCAAATCTCTTTTTAATTAACTATCAAACTTCCCTCCACGCCCGCATGCTCACTTTGTGAGCAGATTTCGGGCGGTCACTGGGGAAAATTAAGAAAAGTAGAATCAGCATATGCCATAAAGGTGTTTTATTCTTCGACATTTTGAGTGAGTAAACTATATTCATTTCCAAATATCGGAGTAATATATCTAAAAAAATTAGAAAAATTTATAGTTGAAAATCACATTCAAGCTTGATGTTTTTCTTTTTGGTCTAGCTACTTAATAACTGGACAATTATTTTCAACCCATAAAAACATCGAAGAGCCAATTTTTCCTGTTTTCTTCAAAATTTGTAGTATTATTCAGGGCATTGTTCTCCAGGACATTCACGGATGTACTGCATAACATCGCTCATTTTCGCGCTGGCCATTGCTACGGACATATCTGCGCTTCCATAATAAATGCGGAGTTCATTATCCATAAGGATCCATCCACACGGGAAAACAACATCATTAACGTCTCCAGTCCGCTCATACATTTCACGAGGCCCGAAAACCCAGCCTTCTGATCTATGGAGCACTTTCGTGGGATCTTCAAGGTCAAGAAGGGCAAGTCCGAGCCGATAGCTCCTTTTAGATGTTGTCTGGCGTACTCCATAATACATAATTAACCATCCATCAGATGTTTGCAATGGCGGAGTGCATAATCCAATTTTACGGGCATCCCACCATCCTCCTTCTCGAGCATACAGAAGAACCTCATGTTCTCCCCAGTATTTCATATCAGGCGAAAAAGATATCCAGATATTTGCCTTTGCACCCATAATGTTAGATACTGGCCTGTGTAACATTGCCCATCTGCCATTAAACCGTACAGGAAAGAGAGCAGCATCTTTATTTTCAGGTGGCATGATAGGTCCGACTCGTTCAAAATTATCGAAATCCTCTGTATAGGCAAGAGACGTTAATGGACCAGAGTCCGAATAAGCCGTATATGCTATAGCCCATTTTTCCATCTCATCAATGTAAGTTATACGCGGATCTTCAATACCATATATCTCTTCAGAATGATATGTTGGATCCGAGGTAAAGGTCGGTTCGGGATCAATTTCCCAATTGTCAATTCCATTCTTACTTCTAGCTACTGTAAGATGAGAAAAACCTCTGTGGTCCTCAACCCGTACCAGTAATATAGTTGTATTGTCAACCATAACCGCTGCAGGGTTAAACACCGAACTGACTTTATACGGCCAGTAATCAACGGTGAGTATCGGATTATTTTTATGTCGAACAAATAGTTCCCCACGATTTTTCCATATCATATTATCCCCATTCCTCCTGATTTAGAACCTATCTTGAATCAACTGTAAATTGCTGTGATCAACTGTAAATTATACAATTGGCCACACATATACAATCTGGGTAATGCCAGATATCTGATTATACTAAATATTATAGACTTATTGTGAGATTAAAACACACTCTTACTGACTTTTGGATAAGCTCTAAGTTTGGGGATAAACTCATTATGTAATGTAGATACAATCTGCAGGGAATCCACAACTACGTCTGGAGCAGGAACTCTTTCAGCCTATCCCTTTCAATCCCTGACGGGAGAATCGGTCTAACCTCGCCCATAAATTCTTCAACTTTATTCATTTTAAGCTTCTCAAGCAAACACGATACTCTTTCTTTTGCACGTTTCTGATGATTGCGTATCCAGAATGTTGCCTTCCCTGCTTTCTCAGGTAGAAGAAGAGAGTGATGTTTATCTCATCCTTTCAGATATGGTACTTGATTTACGGCAGTTGAATGCGATTATCTTTTGTAGATAGTTACCTCGTGAATATAGTTACTTATCTGAAACAAATGATGAAATATATTGAAAATAATATTAGGCTTTACTATAGATAAAAATAGTAGGAAATATTTACTTAATTTTGGGATCTGGGGAAAATAAATGAGAAGTAAGATCTTTTCGACTTCGTTAGCTTTTGCTCTTTTGTTACTGGTCACAACAGTCGCATCAGCTGGACAGGAAATTCAAATTACACCGTATGGCGAGAGAGGCTTTAATCCTGCCATTTATGACAATAAAATTGTATGGTTGGACAATTACTTCAATGGAAGTCTCCACCTGTGGGATTTGTCTACAGGCAAAGAGATACAGATCACTGGAGATCCATGGTACTCATATCTTGCTATATATAACGATAAAATAGTCTGGGAATATGGAGGACAAAATATCTCTTTGTACAATATCTCTACAAATGATAAAACTCTGCTTTCAATTCCTGATCCACAAACCAAGGGGTCAAAAGACTCTTTGGCTATCTATGATGACAAAATAATATGGAGAGACTGGGGTAGGTACCGAGACATCTATATGTATAATCTCTCCACTTATAATAAAACTCGAATTACAACTAACCAATTAACCAAGGACCCTGCTATCTATGGAGACAAGATAGTATGGCAGGACGAGCCTAGCTTTGGTTTTGGAAGTGTATCTGGTAATATTTACGTGTATAATCTATCGACTTCCAACGAAACTCGAGTTCCAACCAATAGATCAGCATCAAGCCCTAAAGTTTATGGTGACAGGATTGTGTACATGGAAGGTAACAATATATACTTCCATAATCTCTCAACTTCTATAGAGACTCAGATAACCTTCAATGGGTCACGAAAGGATAAGCTTGCTATCTATGGTGACAGGATAGTGTGGCAGGATGACCGCAACGGAGATTGGGATATATACATGTATGATCTCTCTACCCATAAAGAAATTCAGATTACCAGTGATGAATCAGATCAACTTAACCCTGCTATTTACGGTGACAGAATAGTGTGGGAAGATTATCGTAATGATATGGAAAACAGGTACTATTGCAGTATATACATGTACGATTTCTCAGCTAAACCTACAATGCCCTTTGCTTCTTTTTCTGCTAATATAACATCTAAATCCGGAAATATGCCGTTAACTGTATTATTTACTTATAATAGCACAGGTGGAACTCCAACATCCTGGTATTGGGATTTTGGAGACGGTATAAACTCAAAACATGCTCAAACAGCCACACACACATTCAAAAAACCTGGGACATATGATGTTAGTCTTACAGTAACCAATTTCGCAGGCAATAGTACGCTGAAGAAATCAAATTATATTACTGTCACTCCTCCACAAGCTCCTATCGCGGAATTCTTTTCTCCAGAGGTATATCACGCTGACACTTATGGAGGGTCAATTCCCACAAGAAACGTATCATTTGTAGATAATAGCACAGGTTCGCCTACCTCCTGGCTTTGGGACTTTGGGGAAGGTAATACCTCAACAGAGCAAAATCCAACTCATATCTATGATGTAGGAGGAGGATATACAGTAAATCTAACTGTAAAGAACGCTGTGGGTAGTAATACGACAAGTAAGTATGGATATGTACTTGTTGGCTTGGGTGATGGGTCTGTTGCTCGAGAATCTTTCTCCTCAAGTGTAACATCCGGAGATGCACCACTGAAAGTAACGTTCTATGGAGGAACCGGATATGCCAATGATTGGACTTTTGGAGATGGTTCTCAACAATACGTTGGTGAGAACGGCACAGTAGAGCACACATATCTGGAGCCCGGACAATATACTGTGAGCTTAGATGAGTACAATGTCGGTGGCAGAGCTGCGATAACAAAATATCATTATATTACTGTAACCGGACTTACAAGGCCATTTGCTTCTTTTACTTCAGAAAAGGTGTCTGTTCCAAAGTCACTGACAATAGCATTTACTGATACAAGCATTGGGAAGCCTACTTCTTGGTACTGGAATTTTGGAGATGGAAATTCCTCAACCGACCAGAATCCAACCCACACATATTCTGCAGCAGGAAACTATACGGTTTCCCTGACAGCAAGTAATGATAACAGTACAAATTCAACGTTTAGAGTAATCGATGTATTCAAAACTACAGGACCGTTTGCATATGTTACTAGTGGCGACAATATCTCTGTAATCGATACAGCCACAGACAAAGTAGTAGACACAATGGAGATGGGAAGTAGTTTATTTGGACTTGCAGTCAATCCGACAGGAGCAAAGGTATATGTTACAAACAGTGGCAACAACACGGTCTCTGTAATTGATACAAACATAAGCAAGGTTATAGCCACCGTTAAAGGATTAAGTTCGCCTTATGCAATTGCAATTACTCCAGACGGAAAAAAGGCATATGTTACGAACAACAGAGGCGCTGTCTTTGAAAATGGCACAGTCTCTGTCATTGACACAGGCACTAATACTGTTACGGATACAGTTAAGGTAGGCAGCGTCCCTCATGGAGTTACAGTTAGCCCGGATGGAGCAAAGATATATGTGGCAAATGAGGACAAAACAGTCTCTGTAATTGATACAGAAACAAACAAAGTTACAGCTACGCTCAATGTAGGACAGTATCCTGATGGGATTGCGATTAGTCCGGACGGAACAAAGGTATATGCGGCCAATGGTGGCAGCGACAATGTCTCTGTAATTGATACAGAAACAAATAATGTTACAGCTACGGTACCTGTAGGAGATAATCCTGTTGGAGTTGCAATCACTCCAGATGGAACAAAGTTATATGTGACAAACTATAGGGGAAATACTACATCTGTAATTAACACAACAACCAATACCGTGATAGCCACATTGCCAGGAGATGGTCCTTACGGAGTATCAGTCACTCCGGATGGGAAAAAAGTATATGTAACAAACTTAGGCTATGATCTTTCCGGCAAAACTGTTTCTGTGATTGATACAGAGACAAATACTGCTATAGCTACAGTTAGAGTAGGAAGCTATCCTAGAGAAGTTGCAGTCGCCCCAGATGGGAAAAAGATACTTTCTGCCACAAAAACCGTAGTTCCAACATAACCAGTGATAAATCTACTCTTTTATAAAGAAGTCAAGTTGTGGAGATTGAAAAAACAACCGACTAATAACGAAAAGACAAATTGAAGTAAAAGTACTCATGGGTTTGGAATAATTTATGTGATAACTGGATTTCTTTATAACTGGATTTCTTTATAACTGGATTTCTTTACGTGTTTCTAAATAATGGAAATAAAAAACAGTGAATGTGGGGCAGAAAAATTTTGAGTTTAATGCAAGGAGTGGGATTCAAACCCATGAATACCTTCGTAAAAGGACCTTAAGTATCATTCCGTTTTGAAAACAATGGGCACGAAGAATTTGAAATATATTTAATATTAGCGTTTTTTGAATTTTAGGGGGGAAAAGAGAATAAATGAAAAATAAGCAAAAGTTGTATTCGATAGCTTTAGCTTCAGCAACCTTAATTTTTTTGTTTTCAATTTTAATCTCATCCGTGGCGTCAGCGGCACAGGTAGCGAGAATTGGTAATGGATCTGATCCTGCTATTTATGGTAACAAGGTAGTATGGACAAGTGGGGGTGTTATTCACCTCTATGATTTGACCTCGAAAACAGACACTACAGTTAGCTCTTCTGCAGCATCTCATCCAGCTATCTATGGCAATGTAGTAGTGTGGCACGATGAAAGTAATGGAATGCCAAGATTAACTGTCTACGACATTAAAACTGCTGGCAGATCTTACATTACTAAAGATGTAGACATCGGGAGCATCCCTGCTATTTACGATAACAGAATCGTTTGGAGTGCAAATTACAATGAATCAACTCATAATCACAGCATATATATGAGGGATATCTCTAATTCAACACAAACCTGGATAGCAGAAGGAGAAGGATATTCATCGGATATATACGGCACGAAAATAGTGTACTCAGCCGAAGGTAGAAGTATGAGAGACATCTTTTTGTATGATATAACTACCAAGAAAACCATAACAGTAAGCCCGTATTCAGGTTCTATTCAAATTCCACATATGTATGGCAATAAAGTAATTTGGATAGACAATTTCATAGGAAGTGGATATATTGACATGTACGACGTTGTTACTAAAAAAGCAACAAAGGTTACAAGTGACCATACAGTTAATACCTTGAATGGGTCCGAGGGTCTTGAGACTGGCTGTGATACCGGTACTCATTTTGATATAAATGGGGACAAAATCGTATATTCAAAATCTGCCGATAACCAATTTGGTTATGCGGGTGTATACGTTTATGATATTCCTTCAGCAAAAAGTACTCCAGTCTATATTTATCCAAGAGGGACTGACACAACACCTGATATCTACAACGATACTATTGTATGGGGAATAGACGGTGATCATGGCGGATATGGTGGGGTTAATGATACTGGCATCTATATTTGTGATCTTTCTGTCACGAACACCTTGCCACCTGTAGCTGAATTTACTGCAAACAGAACCTATGGAGCTGCACCTCTAGTTGTGTTATTCACCGATACCAGCACTGGTGGAGTACCGACTTCCTGGATTTGGGATTTTGGGAACTGGACTTACTCAAAACATGCCATGAATGCAACCCACACGTTTACCAAGCCAGGGAATTATACAATCAGTCTGACTGCGGGAAATAACGCCGGTAATAGTAAAGTAATGAAGCCAAATTACATAGTCGTTACTAATCCATTTCCAGTTGCAAACTTCAATAGCAGCGTTACCCATGGTTATCCTCCTCTCTCAATTCAATTTACTGACCTTTCACAAAATGCAACTGGATGGAACTGGGATTTTGGAGATGGAAGTAATTCTACACAAAGAAATCCAATTCATGAATATGCAGATCCAGGAATCTATTCAGCTAATCTGACAGCAACCAATGAAAATGGTACAGATTCAAAGTCAACTACAATAACAGTAATGCAGCTATTTGGTGTAGGTCCATATGCATATATTACAAACTCCGGCGACGACACTGTCTCAGTAATTGACACGGCTACTAACAAGGTTACAGCTATGATTCCTGTAGGAGACGATCCTGTGGGAGTTGCTGTTACACTGGATGGAAAAAAGGTATATGTCACTAACTTTTTTGACCATACTATATCTGTAATTGACGCAACAAAAAACAAAGTTACAACTACAATTCCTGTAGATGACGCTCCTCGTGGAGTTGCAGTTTCCCCTGATGGGAGAAGAGTATATATGCCACATTCCGATATGGGAAATTCCAGCAACAATACGATCCTCATTATAGACACGGCTACCAACGAGGTTACAGCCACAATTCCTGTCGGAATTAGCCCTACTGGAGTTGCTATCACACCGGATGGATCAAAGGTGTATGTGGCGAATTCAGGCAGCTATCCAAGCTACGAGGGTACTGTCTCTGTAATTGACACAGAAATAAACACTGTTATAGCCACAATTCCTGTAGGAAACTATCCTCATGGAGTTGCAATAAGTCCGGATGGGAAAAGGGTATATGTAGCGTGTAACGAAGGAAGCAATAACGGAATCTTTGTAATTGACGCAGTAAAAAACAAGGTTACAGCCACAATTCCCGTAGGAGACTCTCCTAGTGGAGTTGCTGTCACACCGGATGGAAAGAGAGTATATGTGACTAAAGGCCTTAGCAACACTGTCTCTGTAATTGACGCAGTAAAAAACAAGGTTACAGCCACAATTCCTGTAGGAGATTCTCCTAGTGGAGTTGCAGTCACACCGGATGGATCAAAGGTGTATGTGATAAACTACATCAGCAATACTATCTCTGTAATTGACACATCAACAAACAAGGTTACAGCAACTATGAGTGTAGGACATGGTCCTAATTCCTTCGGGCAGTTTATAGGTTCTCTTCAAGCATAACCAATATTTCTCTGTTGCAGACTCAATAGCAACGTTACAGAGGGTCATGCTCCCCTGATAGTAAAGTTTAATGATCTTTCCCAGAACGCAACTTCAAGGATATGGAACTTCAATGGCGATGGACAGATGGATTCCAGTGATATAAATCCAGTTTATGTATACGCAAATGCTGGAACTTATACTGTCAACCTAACTGCAAGCAACGAAAACGGAACTGACTCAAAAACTGCTGTGATAAACGTACTTACACCTAGCAGTTCAAGTGGTGGAAGTAGCCATAGTAGTTCCAATAGTGTTGAGGCGCAGGCGGTTCTCCTGAGCCTACAAAGAATGTCCAGGTAAAGGGATTTATCACAGGCTTTTATTACAAACGGAAAGCCTGTAAAAATGAAAACAGTACAGAGATAAATAACCATAAAATGAACAAAAAGAAATTCCGATTACACCAAGCTTTGGGAGATATTACAGAATAGTCAGCCTGCTTGCAGTACTCCTATATAAAAGGAAGTAAAAAGGGAAAATCCAAAGTCATATATGAAACATTTAGTGCGGGGTTATAGATTTAAGAAAAAAGCAACACTGTTTTGTAGGGATAATGCAAAACCGACTATTTTTAAAGATCGCCCTAGCCCAAAATCTACTTATTTTTATAAAATCATTTTAATAATTTAGTTCAAGTTTTTTGTAAACTAGTTTTTGCAAAGCAGATTTTTCAAAAACATTTTAATGGAGTTATAAGTGCTAAACTTAGGTTTGTAAATAGGAATAAACTTGTATGAAGTAAAAAGCAGAAACTAAAATAGATACACAATTGAATAAGTTATTGTATATTTTAATGATTACTTATTAGATAATTTTTAGGGATAAGTCTTTTAAAAAACTCTACAATTAAACTAATCATAATTTTATCATTTACTGATAAAGCTCCCTAAATTGTAATTTAGCATAACTATCAGTCATGCCTGATATATGGTAACAAATAATAGATAAAAATGCGTAGTTATTCTCTAGCAGACAGTTTGTGAAGAGATCTTTCTCGGCATATCTATCTTTTATTGCTTCTATAGAAGGCTGATTATTTCCATTTATGACATTACATTTTATATCTCTAATGTAATTAAATAATTCTACAGAATGTGCACTTTTAAGACAAACCTCTTCAAAGTCAGAAGGAGTTTGTAAGTTTCTTTTTAGATTTTCTAATCTTAGAGTCTCTATTAAAACCTTAGTTTCTTCATTATTACTAGTTTTAAAATGTATTTGATCTAACATTAATCCTTTATATTTATTATTTTCTAGTTTTATCTTATAAATAATCGAGTTTGTTTTGATGGTGTTCTCTATTTTATTCAAAACTTCTTCATGCATTTGCAGAGGATTCTCATAGTAAGCTTTGAAAAGTTGTTTAACTATATACTGAGACTTCCCATCAAACCGATTAACTTTATAAGAATTTATTATTCTATTTCTTATAAATTTTTCAATTTCTTTATTCAAGCTTCCCCCAATATCTGAGAAACAAACCACTTTTTTCTTTAGTATTGGCTCTTGATCGACCATTTCATAGTCATTTTCTGTCAAGACTTTAATGTTATACTTAGTAGTATCCAGTACATCTGTTAGAAAATATTTAGTTATATATTTTTGTAAGCAATTACTTTTATATTGAACATCTTTTGAGTTTTCTTTAGATCTTAACGTCTCATTCAATATTATCATATTTTTCACACATTTGTTAAGGTTTTGTCTCTCAGAAATCTCATTTATTGTCTCATTATAGGTTGACAATAAATCACTAGTTATCTTAATGATATTTGAGTACAATTCATCTACTTTTAACCCTAGTGATTGATCTCTCAGTCCATCATCTAAATCGTGTTGTCTCTGTGCAATTTCATCAGCTACTGCAACAATTTGTCCTTCTATTGAAACAGAATCTTTTTTATCTATATGCAAATTTTTTACTAATTCAGGATCGTTTACGAATCGTTTTATATCCCAGTCTCCATAGCTTCCAGACAATTCTTGTTCGTTTCTATGAATCCTTGTATGTTTGAATATGCCTTCAAGAACTTGCCAAGTTAAGTTAAGACCATCTTTATTTTCGTCCCTTCTTTCAACATCAGCTAAAATTCTTACACTATTATAGTTGTGTTTAAACCCGCCATAATCAAAAGAAGTCTCAATAATTTTATTTTTTCCTAGAGAGTCAGAGCCTCTCATAATTTCATCTAAGGTTCTCTCTCCTTGATGGCCAAAAGGTGTATGTCCAATATCATGGCCCAGAGCAATTGCTTCTGTTAGATCGACATTAACTTCCAATGCGTTAGAAAGAGCTCTAGCTATTTGGGTTACTTCTAATGTATGGGTTAATCTTGTTCTATAATGATCTCCTTCCTCGAAAGAATAAACCTGAACCTTATGTTGAAGTCTCCTAAAAGCCTTTGAAAAGAGTATTCGATCTCTATCCCTTGAAAATTCATTTCTTTTAATATATCTATTGAATTTACAGCTGGTCATATCTGAAATTTGAACTATTCTATCTTCTGGCTTTGGAGACTGTTTTAGATATCTACATTCCATAGTAAACCCATCATGTGCCCCACAATATCTTTCCAGTGAGACTTTTACACAAACTGGTTAACGACTCAGAACAGGTTTTTGAGGTAGAGGCAGCTAAAAAATATACCCACCCTAATTAATGAGCTTGACACCCGCAGAAGCTCATGTGCCACAGAAGTATATGCGTTGGAACTATATAACTATTTTTACAATGACTATGGTTCCGAATAACCCAAGTTCCGAATAATGAATTTGGAACATCAGTAACTAATTATAATTACCCGAAAAAAAGTTTTATTAGATCATGAATTCATTTTTAATGCCAATAAAAAACGATTCCATGACCGCAGATACAGCCAGCAAGCTGGCTGTATCCTCTGAATTGATTAGCAAATATAATATAATAACTTTGCCAGAATCTGCAAATTATGAATGTCAAGTCACTTTAAACGTATTGTTACATGCCGCAACATCTTCTACAGACTCTCTTGAATCTGCAAGTGATGATCTGCAAAGAAAGAATCATGATTTAAGAATACCTTCAGCAGATACTATTTTCAATTACATCAAAGAAAATCAAATTGCGGGCGGCCACCCCACCCTAAACAGGATGTCCGACAATTATTGGTAGTAATAAAAAGTGCTAAAAAGAAAGCAAATAAGGCCTTTAAATCAAAATAGAAGTAATTCTTTTATTACCGAAAGTAATTGTCGGACAGCTTGTAAAGGTCGGGGTATTCGTGACCCTCTGCGCTCCCTTGTAATAAATAAGGAAAAAACCAAAGTTCTATGTAAAAAGTTAGTGCGAGGGGTGGGATTCGAACCCACGAAATCCTTCGATACCGGATCTTAAGTCCGGCGCCTTTGACCTAGCTGGGCAACCCTCGCTCTTTAAAAAACATTTTGTTTTGAACCGCAAAGATTGGTTATGCGGACATGCTTTAAATAAAGTTAAATTATTTAAAGTTTATTCTTTAAAATATGGAAATTACATTTCTTGGCACTGGAGTTGCGATCCCGCAGAAGAATAGGGTACAATCCGGAATGCTTGTAAGGCTGGAAGAAAAGCCATTGCTTATTGATTGCGGAAGCGGTGTATTAAGTCATTTTCCTGAGGCTGGGATTTCCCACACCGAAGTAGACACTGTATTGCTCTCACACCTTCACCTTGACCACGTAGCTGACCTGCATCCTCTCATCAAGGCAAACTGGCTCCGAGGGAGCACTAGTATGAAGATCTACGGGCCTGAAGGAACAGAAGAATGGTTTTTAAAAGTGCTTGAAGCATACGAATACCTTCAGGAAGAAGTTGATGTAGACGTTATTGAGCTCGTCCCAGGAAAAGAATTTACTCCCGAGGGATTCGACTGTGAGATCAGCTGCGCAGCAGCCACGCACAGTGTTACGGCACTGGCTTACCGCGTGACCGGAGAAGATGGTGAATTCGTTTACTCAGGAGATACCGAACCCTCCAGGGAAATAATGGACCTTGCAGCCGAGGCTGATCTCCTGATCCACGAGTGCTCGTTTCCTCCGAGCATGAAAGTCACAAACCATACCACCCCTAATTCACTTGCCGGCATCCTTAAAGAATACAATAACGGAATCGGAAGTATCTGCCTTACACATTTTTATCCGGAAATGCGGGGGCATGAAAGAGAAGCAGTGAACTACCTGCAAGGATATTTTGAAGAAGAAGTGATTCTTGCTGAAGACCTGATGAAACTTGAATTATGATGTAGCGCAAAGTAAAATATGAGGCATAAAGTGAAGTTTGAAGCGTAAAATGATGAGAGCTACGTGGCTAAACTCCGGCTGTAAAGTAGGGCTATAATGTTAAAATGAGAAGCAACCCGAACAATAGCAAACCATTCGGCAATCCTCAGACTTTACTCTTCGAACACTTTAAATCTTCATACTCATAAGTCCAATGCGTTTAATTTGTATACAGCTATTATATATGAAATTCCAGCTGTATGCATCTGTTATCTCGAAATACAAACTTTTATACCCTTATCACTGGTGATTATCATGGCAAGACTACTATCAGAAACGGATATCGGTATTCTGAAAACTGTTGCCCCGGAGTGCGAGGGATATCTCTGTTCAGGCTCAGGAATGGCCTATCGTTCCATACTTCCTCCTCTGGCAAACCACTATGCAAAAGATGCTCAGGATTTCCTGAGGAGAATAAAACTGCTATCCCGGTATGACCTTGAATACCTTGTCAGGCTTATCTTATCAGGAGAAGAAAGTCTCGGCTGCGTACCATTCGAATACATCGAGCTTTTTATTGGAAATGTCTCTGAAAGGCTGGGTGAAGAAATGGCGGCTCAGGTAAGAAAATCTTATGAGAACTCAGAATGTCCTGCTTAATGTAGATTAAACAATATAAAAATCGAAATGTACAGGGATAGTACAAGGAAAGGATAGACTGTTTAATAATTGATATTATCATCTGTACACGTTTTATTGCTAAAAATTAGTTATACTCTCCCATATTTGTCTTCAAGTCTTTCAATATCATCTTCTCCAAGGTAGTCTCCCTGTGCAATCTCAATGAAAACAAGGTTTTCGCCGCCTATATTCTCAACTCGATGTATCTCATTTACCGGAAGATCGACCGAGTCCCCTGGGAGAACCCTGATTTCACTCCCGTTTTTAGTTACAAGCCCTTCCCCACTGATTATATACCAGTGCTCGCTTCTATGAGAATGGCGCTGGAGGGATATTTCACCCTGCGGGAGAATAGTAAGGGTTTTGACTTTATATCCTGGCTTCTGCATAAGAACTTCATAAAAACCCCAGGGCCTTTCTTCTTCACGTTTGCACTTTTTGAGGATAGTTTCATACACTTCAATATAATCATCTACCATCCTGTCAACCGAAAAACGTTTTTCCACGCTTTTCCGGCAGGTTTTGCGGGATATGGAACCAAGTTTTTGTACAGCTTCAACAGCTTCCTCAACACTATTGACCAAAAATCCGGTCTCTTTATCCCGAATAAGCTCAGGCATTGAGCCTCTGTTCATTGCAATTACCGGTGTACCGCTGGCCATAGCTTCAACTACGCCAATCCCAAAAGCCTCATCATAATTAATCATATGCAGCAAAGCATAAGCATTTGACAGGAGTTCTTTCTTAAACTCAGGATCAACATGCCCCTCATAAATAATCTGTTCATTGTCCAGATAGGGCTGTACTTCCTTTTCAAAATAAGCTTGGTCAGCAATGAAACCGGCTATTCTAAGTTTTCTGCCGGTCTTTTTTGCGACTTCGATTGCTTCCCTTACTCCCTTGTCTTTATGCAGGCGTGATAAAAAGAGAAGATAATCCTGCGGTTTTTCATTGAAATGGAAGCTTTCTATGTCAATTCCATGCCGAATCGTTGCTATATAGTCTAGATCGCGGCACCGGTAGGCGTCACTTATGGATACGTAGAAAGTTCTATTATTGTACTTTTTGTACACAGGCAAAATCTTCCTTGAGGAAATACCATGGATTGTTGTTACAACAGGCGTATCGACAAGCGCGCTGTAGGTAAGAGGAAGATAATCGAAATGATTATGGATTATATCGAATTCATTTGCTCTCTCGAAAACTTCTGATATATGCAGACCTTCATACACCTTTCTGATCATATCTTTATCTTCTTCATAGGGTCTCGGACACACGGCATGAAGTTTCGCTGCAGTATGAGAATCGGCTGTCGCAAATAAAGTAACATCAATACCCCGTTTTACCAGTCCTTCTGTTAACAAAGATACTATGGACTCCCAGGGACCATATTTTTTAGGCGGCGTGCTCCAGGCAATCGGAGACAACATTGCAATTCTTATACTAATACCCCCAAAATCACTCCCATCCCCAAACTGAATTTTGAATCCTCAATTTTAATTTAAACCCTTAATTTTATTGCTTCATTTCAATTTAAAATACCCTCTTTTCGGGTCCGTGGAACTTTCTATATCCTCTTCAAACCATCTACAATACTCATCAGGGCACTGTTTCTCAGGACACTCATGAATATACTTCAGAACATCCCGCACTTTTGCGGTAGCCAACGATACCGATGTATCCGCACTCCCGTAGTAAATACGAAGTTCATCGCCTACAAGGACCCACCCGCAGGGAAAAACAACGTCATTGACATCTCCACTGCGTTCATACATTTCACGTGGCCCAAAAATCCAGCCTTCCGACCTATGAAGCACTTTTGTAGGATCATCGGGATCAAGAAGGGCAAGTCCTAGTCTGTAACTTGCCTTAGCCGTTGTCTGGCGTACCCCGTGGTACATAATTAACCATCCGTCAGATACACGGATTGGTTGAGGGGATAAGCCTATTTTGTTTGCGTCCCACCATCCACCTTCTCTTGCATACAGAAGGACTTCATGTTCTCCCCAGTATTTCATATCCGGAGAAAAGGAAATCCAGATATTTGCCTTTGCTCCGCTTATTAAAGATACAGGCCTGTGTAACATTGCCCATCTGCCGTTAAACCTTACAGGAAAAACCGCAGCGTCCTTGTTTTCAGGGGGCATGGTAGCTCCAATTCTATCAAAATTACGAAAGTCCTCTGTAAAGGCAAGTGCAGTTAAGGGGCCCGAGTCCGAAAAAGCCGTATATGCCACAGCCCACTTTCTCATCTCATCGATATATGTTATTCGTGGGTCTTCTATACCATATATTTCTTCAGGGTAGTTTACAGGATCCGGAGCAAAGGTTGGTTCAGGATCAATTTCCCAGTCATCAACCCCATTTTTACTTCTTGCTATTGTAAAGTGAGAAAAACCCCTGTGATCTTCAACCCTGACCATCAATAGGGTTATATCGTCAACTATAGCAGCTGCAGGATTAAACACCGAGTGAGCCCGATAAGGCCAATCGTCAACAGTTAATATAGGATTCCTATTGTATCTTACGAATAGCTCCCCATGGTCTTTCCAGATCATGTTTCCCTCACTCCATATGATTTACTGACAAAAGGCTCTTTCTTTTCTGCAGAGTTTCGTTATTGACTTCGTTGCTGGATTGTAGCATTGTACTGGAAGCATTATTAAAGTGTTTATTTAAAGAGCTCAAAGCCATAAGGAAACAAATAACAGATTCTGCACCCTGGTTATAATTCATACCATCACAGTTGAGCCCGTCACAGACGGCACCTGTGGAATAGTCATACATAACAGTTTTCAAACGATTTCTTCCCAGGAAATATTCAAAGGAATATCTTGCAAGTTCCAGATACTTTTTCTCACGCAATATTTCATAAGCCGAAACATAAGCCTGAGTCAGGTAACCTGCTTCGATAGGCTGCTGGTCAAAAATCGGCTTTTTCCCGCTATAAGAGTACCAGCCTTGGTTTCCAACAATGTCAAAAAAATCGCCTTTCCACTGAATCTCAGTAAGAAAGTCCAGGGTAGCAAGTCCCACATTCCGGTAGGTTCGGTCTTTGGTATAATTATATGCCAATAAAAGAGATTCACTCAGTTTTGCATTACTATAGGTTACCGTAGGTTCGAACCAGTCCCAGTCTTCTTTGTGATTAGCCTCATATAAGTCAACCAAAGAATTCGCGTGGTTGATAAATATGGATTCAAAGATGTCTTTACTTACAAGAGAGTCTACAGATTTGATGGCATCCCTGCGGGAGTTGAAGACCGACTCGAATTCGTCGGCATCCACACCTGCTCTGAGCATTTCATACAAACCACAAATAGTATAGGCTTTTGCCCTCGGATAATTAAGCTTCTCCATCTCAGGCCTGGCTTTACTCATAAGAGTATGGGCAAGCGTACGTATATTTTTTGAAAGGTAAGGGCAGCTTACCACATGCCCAAGACCGTATATGGCACGTCCGAGAGTATCTTCACTTCCCTTCTCATCCAAAAATTCTCGTTTATAACTCATGAAGTTATGGAAGTGTCCTGTGTCGGTCTGAGCATGTTCAAGAAAGCTCATATATGTAGTAATTAACTTCCATAACTCCTCGGCTTTTTTCTGGCTATCTATCAACTGTGTCAGTGCAACAAGCGCACGGCCTACGTCATCAGTACTATACCCATGATGACGAGCCGGTACACCAAGATTGGTATGCTGAATAATGCCCACGTCGTCGGTCAATAATTTAAGGTAATCAAGTTTTACTTCAGGCAGCTGGTTTGGAAGGAAATTAAACTTGTTTGAAGTGGAATAGGTACCGTAGTTCTTTAAAGCCTTGATGAAAACCGTATTATATTGCTTACCTACATTTTTCCAAGTCATTTTTCGACCAAAATCATATGCCTTTTTGCGCATATTATCACACTCTTCTGGATTTTCTATTAAATGCAAAAGAGATTTTCTAAAGCCTTCCGTGTCTCCGAAATCTACAAGCAACCCGCGGTTATCGGAAAGCATTTCCTGGGCATACCAATATGGGGTGGAAACTATTGCTTTTCCCATGCCAATCGCATAGGTCAGAGCGCCGCTTACTATCTGCTCTTTGGAGAGGTAAGGTGATACGTAAATATCACTGGCGAGGATATAATTGCAGAGTTCTTCTTTCTCAACAAATTTGTCATGGAACACTACATTTTTCTCAAGTCCGAGTTCTGAGACCTTATTCTGGAGATATTGTCTGTATGTTTCTCCAAAGTTCTTTTTAATTATAGGATGTGTAGCACCCAGTATGAGGTAAACGAGGTCAGGATACTGGCTTACGACTTCAGGAAGAGCCTCAAGCATACTTTCGATACCCTTATTCTGGCTCAGAAGGCCAAAAGTAAGAACAAGCGGGGTTCCCTTTAAATTCAATCTCTTTTTATATTTATCACAATTGTTAAAAGGGTAGTCAGGTACTCCATGAAATATTAATTCTATTTTGTCATCAGGAGCTTTATAAACGTCTTTTAGCATCTCAACTGCAGTTTGGCTCATTACAATCAGCTTTTGGGAATACCTGATGAGTTTTTCGATGGCTATCCTGTACTCAGGTTCAGGTTCCCGGATTACAGTATGCATTGTGCTTATTACAGGCTTGTTGATTCCTGAAATAAGAGAAAAAATATAGTCTCCTGCGTTTCCCCAGAAAAGCCCGAATTCGTGCTGCAGACATACAATGTCAATATCAGATTGATTTATATAATCCGCAGCCCGGTAATAATCCTCGATCCTGTCCCTTTGTATTTGAAAAACGACTTCTTCGGGATAATTATAGGTCTCAGAAGGATCGTTCAAAGCAATTACTTCACAATGGACATTGTTATTTTCTCCAGAAACTGAATTTAATAGATCGGATGTGAATGTGGCAATCCCACATTCTTTTGGAACATAGGTTCCTATAAATAACACTTTCAGTTGCTTATTCAATTAATATCCCCCCAAACTCAAAGTAACTCAGTAGCGTTTTCGATCTTACTATATAGTTATTTGGTTACATAAGTTCATTCCCCATAATAATAGATAGTTTATATGTAAATTTATATGACACATATCGAAAAGGATTATTTCGATCTGGTAATACAGCTATATATTTACTCTTACATATTCTTCTTATAATGAAAAATATGTGGCTGAGAACTTGTGGAATATAGTTATCTGTCAGCCGTAGATTAATATCCAAGTGGTTACTAAATAGCGATAAATTTATAATACCCACCCAATCACTCACTTTGCTAAACTTCAGCAAAATGGTAATAAAATATTGATTAGATCTAATAATTGTATTCAATGCTATTTAATATTATTTATAAATATAATTGTGTGTGTTAATGGAACAAGTTAACACAATATTAAGGACAGACAGCTCCCTAGAAGCTGTGAAGGTTTTTCTATCACTTTCCTTTTCCAAATCATCACTTATTTCAACTTTGAATCTTAGCTTGTATTCACTGCTTCTTCTTTCAGAGTCTTTTTATGACAATGAATATCTAATTTTTTAATATATATTGCTTTTTTTACTCATATTTGCTTTATCAAAATCTGATATATTTAAGTATTAATAGTGAAATATAAAATAAAAGCTATGGGATGGTTTTGAGTATTTTGAATAGTAAACCCTTATTTTTAAATTATAGAGTACTGAAAGTTTAATTAGAAAAAACTTTTCAAGAAAGTCTTTCTTAAAGCTTCATGCTTATTATGGCTTTTATTATATATTATTAAACATTATGCAGAGTATAACAAGAAATAAAAACATGGGACTTGGAAAAATTAATCCATAATGCAGGTGATTGTTTGAAAGCCGTCAGAATCCTTGTCTGGCAGGACGATGGAAGTTTCTACAAATCGATACTATGTATGCTGTTATCCTTTACAATATGTGTCGGCCTGATTATCTCAAAAATTCTCGATGTTTGTGCTTTCCCTGAGTTTATGGATCATTTGTGGCAAATTGTTAAGCTTGATACACGGAGCCTTACCATAATAGAAGAACAGGAAGCTCGAAGCATATTTGGAAACAGAATTAATTACCGGAAGGTGCGTATCGACGAAACTTCACTAACTGCTTTGATGAGAGCGAAGCTAAAAGGGTGTTCAGGCATGGGGACTACAACCTTCCATACAATTAACTTCAGTAGAAAGCTTAACGCGGCTGCAGGCAGCCCGGATATGAAATGGCTTATACACGAATTAGCTCATGTCGCTCAGATGGAACACGTAGGTTCGCAATATCTTGTTGAAGCGTTTCATGCACAGGTAGGTGAAGGATATGCCTACAGGCTTGGGACAAAAAAGCATTTTCAGGAGTATAATCGCGAGCAGCAAGCCTGTATTGTTGCAGATTATTATATTGCATGTTGTTCAGGTGGCTCAACTGCAGCTTTTGAGCCTTATATTGCAGAACTAATAGCCGGAAAGTTATAAACATAAGATAGCTTTTAAGATAGCTTTTATAAAATTTGGATAAAAAGTAGATCTTAGGATTTGCTAAAAAAATTAAATGCTGGGTAACAAATCGCATAAGTTAAATTAAGAAATCCAATTCCTATGCAAGAAAAATATAAATGTTTTTATCTTAGTATCAAAAAAGCAATTTTTCAGCAAAATGAGTGTATAGCCCGGCACGAACTACATACATTATGATAATAAACCTACACAACCTATAATGTAGTATGCCAAATGTTGATGATGTCCATGGTTTTGAGATAAGATATCAGCAGGCAATAGACAAGTTACAAAAACTTGATACAAATTCACGTAACAAAGAGCTAATACAAAATTTTGTCATTGCATGTCGCAGAGAAGGAATATCCAAAAGTACTATAATAAGCTATATAGAGCACGGTAAAAGGCTCATAGAACGTTTTTCAGAAATAGGTATTGTAAAGCCCTTAGACGAGATAAGCGCATTTGATTTTGATAGAGTTCTAGTTTATTTGGAAGATGAATACTTAGGAAGGTATAGAGGTCAAAAAGGACTTTCCAGAAATTCTCTGCGAAATTATAAGAAATTTATGAAGAAGTTTCACAGGTGGTTAGGAAATGGAATTCAACCTGAGTGGGTGCAGAAGCTTCAACTTGAAGCAATTGAAACCCATGTACAACCTTCAGACTTACTAACAAAAGAAGAATTTGATAAGCTTCTTAACTCCTGTAATCACCCACGTGATAAGGCTTTAATTTCTGTTTTATGCGACTCAGGGATACGAATTGGAGCTTTAGCTTCTTGCAGAATCAAGGATGTAGTGTTTAATAAGTACGGTGCCATAATCTATATTTCTAAAAGCAGCAAGAGTAAGAAAACAACAAAGCCAAAAGGAATTCCCATTACGTGGTCTACAGGATATTTAAATCAATGGCTAGCAGTTCATCCGGAAAGAGATAACTCTGAAGCTCCCCTCTGGATCAAAAAAAGAGAAGGTGGAGCTATGAGTTATCAAAGCATACGGACAATGCTATCAAGATTGGGAGAAAATGTAGGGATTAAAAAACCAGTGAACCCGCATTCTTTCAGACACCTAGCTATCACAAATTGGATACTGGACGGTTATAATGAACAAGAAATAAAGCATAGGGCAGGCTGGTCTAAAGGATCACATCAAATGCTCAGGATATACGCAAATTACACAGATGAAGAGATTAATGATCGAATCTATGAAAAATGTGGACTGAAGACTGAAGACCGCCGACATGTAACGCTTAAAAAGTGTCCTCGATGTAATAATGTGTTAAGACCAGATGACAATTTTTGTAGTCAGTGTGCACTGGTTCTTGATCAAAAAACAGCCTTAAAATTACAAATAGATGGAGAAAAAGTAGACTTTTCGTTTGGCGAAGCCTCTAATAGAGACCCACAGATTTGGGAAAAACTAATCGAAATCAAAGAACTCTTAAATAAAGAAAATAGTTAAGGGATACCTACAGAATTTTCACCAATATTCTATTTACTCATGTTTTAATTTTTTCGTAAATGAGAATTCTTCCTCTTCAAGAAGTAATGATGAGAAATCAGAGCTTTCTAGATAAATCCTCGACTACTCAATTTGTTTTTCTGTCTCAATTTGTTCATCTGGTACTTTATTTCTCATTTGTTTTATATATTCTATTGCGTCTGTAGTCGATTTGCCATCCATTATATCTTTAATGATACATGCTTTAAAAGCTATATCGAATCCAAAATATATTTCTCGCTTTGTATCTTTGTCATCTAAACTTAAAAAATTATAATTAAGACTATTCTTTTCTTTGCAAAGTTTTGTATTTATGTTTTCGTTGAATGTTTCAGCAATTGTTTTAGTATAATGAATCAATTTATTTCTGTCATTAATAAGAACAAATTTGAAAAATTCATTAGATAACTCTAATTTTTTAGTTAGATCTTCTTTATTTATTTTAACAGCAAATTCATTAGTCTCAATTTTCTTATAATTTTCATTTAAATTATAAGTAAAATCCAAATACTCATGAAATATAGCTTCTAAAACTAAATTTTTTCTTTTCATCTTTGAAATTAAATAAGGATATTCCTCTATCATATTCCTTAAACTTTGAATACTGAAGTCAATTGAATATAGTGTTGGAGTGTTCCCCGATTTAGATTCTTTTTTTACTCTTTCACTTTTTAGATATCTTTTTTCTACGAGCCTTTTTAAATCGCTGTTGATCATATTATAACGTGCAGTACCATCTGGATTAACATAACCTAGTTCATGTGCTAATTCTGCTGTCGTCTTGGAAGAATCGAATAAGATCTCTAATATTTTTTCTTTATTTGTTTCTCTTACTTTTCCTTTGTTCATTTCTCTTACTTTTCCTTTGTTCATTTCTCTTACTTTTCCTTTGTTCATTTCTTTTTCTTATTACATAAACAATTGAAATTTTTACTAAAAATACAGATCACTTGCTAACATGTAATTTGAAATATTTTTTATTTTTATTCTTTCATTTCGTTTTTCCTATTATATAAACAGTTCAAATTTAGTTTTAGCTTATTTTATTGCCAACCTGGTTTACTTTACCTCACGCACGTCGATATAAATTTACCTAATCATCGGATAGAAAAATATATAAAGATATGACAAATATTTAGATACAGTAACTCGACTAAAGAATCGACTATCGATTTAAACTCGACTATAAATTTAATAATCGGTAGCCTTCATTCTGTATTATATACAAAGTTTTATTATAAAATAAAATATTAAAAATATATATACATTTTATATGTTTAAATTCACGCGGTCTCTGGACAGGAGGTGGTAAATATATTCAAGTTTGGTGAAAGAAAAATTGTCAAACAAGGAGGAAGTTATGTGATCTCGCTTCCAATTCAATGGATGAGGTCAATGAACCCAGAGATTAAAAATGTAACAGTAGAAATGGATGATAAAAATAGACTGAGAATTATAGCTTGTGATACCTTTCAAGATAGCACTGGCTATTCAATACCTACAGGAGATAGATGTCGATAAATTATATTTTTGCAATCAATAAAAACTATTTTTAAACAATTAAAGGAGGTAATAAATGCAGGATTTAAAACCAGAGACTATATCCAGGTTTAAAGAACTCTACAAGGAGTTCCCTGAATTAATAGACTACAGAATAAAATCTGGAAATATATATGAAAAAGCACAAGCAATGTTAATTAAAAGCGCTGTAGTCAGTGATTTACAAGTGCCCGATTGCTTGCCGGCCATGGACACTTGCAAAACATCTGTGGAATACCCACTCTTAAGAAAAATAAAGAGTGATATACCATGATTAATTTAGTTTACATATTTTATATATTTTTCTTTTTTGAATTTTATCAGGAATGGAGGCATGCATGAAAGAACAAGCTTCCACTTCCTTTTTTTGCGGGTATCCCTTCAGAAGTCACTTCTGTAAAACGTGCAGCATCCAGGGACAATGCTCGAACCGTAATAATGCACCCATCCGCCCTAAATTAATGAGATCTCAGGAATGTCTTGGAGACTCCTCCTTTCGCGGAGGGAAAAGTTGATGGTTTTTGCTCCAAAATACACAAAGGTCATACCTGAAAACATACCTCAACCCCTTAAGAACGAAAAAAGGTGGACTGTATGGAAGTCTGTAGACAGAGGTGGCGGCAAGAAACCCGGTAAAGTTCCTTACTATAATCATTACAACGAGCATACCGGGAAGTATGAAGAAAGACTTGTAGATCTCCATAACCCTAACCATCAGATGACCTTTGATGAAGCATATAAAATGCTGACTGCCAAAAAGTCACCATTTAGTGGTATGCAGTATGTTTTAGATTTCAATAAGGAGCTCGAAGACGAAGATAGGCTTATTGGAGTGGATCTAGACAACGCTTTGACTCCGGGAGGAGACATTAAGCCTGAGATCCTTGAAATAATCTCAATGTTCAACTCCTACACCGAGTTTTCCCCAAGCAGAACTGGAATAAGAATCTTTTGCTTTGGGAGGTTTCCTCTCAATGCTGGAGTTAAGAACAGTAATTTTGAAATTTACCAATGTGACAAGCTCCTGACAGTCACCGGAGACAGGATTATTACTGCTCCGGCAACCATCAACAACGCACAGGCTGCTATTGACGCTTTCAGAGAGAAGTACTTTAAGGAAGTAGATCAGATTGACGAGTCTACTCTTCCTGTTACTGATGTTAAATTTACTGATGATGAGCTCAAGAAGAAAGTAAAGGACTCTGAAAAGGGCTTAAAGTTTGACAGGCTACAGACCAAAGGAGCAGAGCCGGGTGACGATCTTAGCGGTGTTGACTATGCTTACTGTATGACTCTCGTAAAATATACTCAAGACGAGGAACAGATCGACAGGCTCTACAGGTCTTCTGCTCTTCTGCGGGACAAGTGGGACAGACCGGACGGCAGGGATCAGACCGGACCTATAACTTATGGGCAAAGGACTATCCGGAGTGCAATAAGACACAGAGGAACTGATGTCTTTACCTCCGCTTCCGAAAAGACTGCTCTTACTGATATTGAAAACTTTAACCTTACTATATACCCTTATACAGTAACTCCTGAGGGTATAACAAAAACTATGGTCTCAAAGTATGACGAGGAAAAGACCTACGAAGTGCCTGTTGCATCTGCTCCGGTAGTCATCGTAGCAATAGGCGAGATAATGGAGAATCCGAGTCAGTGCCTTGTTAAGCTCAAGATCAGGACCGTAAAAGGAAGGGACGTTTATGTATGGAAACCTCTAGACAACCTGCTCAATCATGCAGATGTTGTGAAACTCCAGAAAGAAGGCCTCCATGTCAAGGAGTCTCAGGTCAATGAACTCATAGAATACTTTGACAAGTTCATTAAAAGCAAGAAGGATGAGTTACCTTTGTATCATGTAGCCTCCTCTTGTGGGTGGAAGGACGAAAATACTGCCTTTATACTTGGCACAAGTAGGATTACCAGGGAAGATATAACTGAAATCCATCATCTCAATCCTGAGATAAGCGGACTGCTTGCCTGTCATGGTAATATTGCAGATTGGGCAAAGAGTGCAGGTCAGATCCTTGACTATCCGGCAGTAAGGTATAAATGTTACCTGTCCTGTGTCCCTCCGCTTATAAGGCCCCTGTACTTTACTTCCTATATTTCGTTTCAGGATCTTCCTACAGGTAACGCTAAAACCGTGAGCAACTGGTGCGCTGCCTCCATATGGGGAGACCCAATCGAGCAGCAGACAGGCGGAAACTCTACCTTTATGGGAGTTCAGAACTTCATTCAGTACATTAAAGGGCTTCCCTCTTTCCTTGATGAGACAACGCAGAATCCTGAAGCTGCAAAAAAGCTCATTTATGCAGTAGGTAACCTTACAACCAGAAGGAAAAGCACAAACGACAACACTGGAGGCGTAGTCAATCAGGGAACCCCTGAGACTGTTCTTATAATGACAGGTGAAGTGCCCATAATTGACGAAAAAGGCAGAGGTGGGCAGGATATGAGAGCCCAGCCACTTCCAGAAGGTATCTCTGAATTCCTTGACAATCTCGAAAGCATTGAGATAGGCTTGAGGGAAAATTATGGGTGGGTATCCAGGCTCTACATTCAGAAGATCTTCCAGTACAAGGACCAACTTAAGAGCATTTATGAGGGCTTTCTTGCAGGTCTTCCTCCTGTGAAAGGTATTGAGTCAAACAGAATGAAGAAACAGTATGCAATTGCTGCAACTGCCGGGTTTATCCTTGAGAAAGTCTTTGCGGAGATCCTTGACGAAAACGGGAAGCCTTACATTAATCCTGCCGATTCTCTCGAGATCTGCAAGCGCTATTTCGAGATGAATGTTGCAAACAAGCCTTACGTAACCGATGATATCAAGGCTCTTAAATGTGCTTATCAGTTCTACGTCACTAATCAGATTTACTTCAATGAAAATGATAAGAACCATTGTGACTTTGGTTGGGTCAGGGAAGCGAAGGGCACAAAGGAACTTCTTATTTGTTTTGACGAGGCTACACTTGCAAAATATATTAATACGGAGCTCGGAGATAGTAGATACGAGGCTGCAATTAAAGTATGGGTGCAAAAAGGTATTCCTAATGTCCGAACAGTGCCTATAAAAGATAAGGACGGAAACCTACAGTACGACAAAGACGGAAACATTAAGGTAAAGACTATCAGGACCACTCAGATAAAAGTAAGAGGTGTAAACACTACTGTAATTCAGATCCCTATCAGCAAGTTCTACAAGTACCTCAACATAAGTCCTGACGAGCAGGAGAACCACTCCGAAAATAAGTCCAGTGACACAGGAGAAAAGTCCGACGACCATGGAGATTTTAAAGGCAGCAGCGATGCTCCTGAACATTCCATTGAAGAATCTGAGATAAAGGTTCCTAAGATCAATCCAAGCACTCATCCAGCCTCTACAGCTAGTGTGCCAATGGTTATATCAAGCAACCAGGACATTATTATTGTTGCAGACAGCACTACTGATCTTCACAGCCTCCTTATGGACAGCCTCTAAGGAGATGATATTTGTGCCGATCATCTACCTTGATATAGAGACTGACAATTCAGAAGGCTACAACGGTCTTGACGTGTTTGGAGGAAGAATTGTTACTGTGCAACTCCTCCCTCCAAATGGCAATGTCATTATTATAAAAGACCCTACTCAGGAAAAAATGAGTGAAATCAAGGATATCCTTGAGAACAACCTGATAATAGGGCATAACTTGAAGTTTGATCTTAAGTTCCTTAAACAGCAGTTTGGAATCACCATCAATAACGTTTATGACACTCAGATTGCAGAGATAGTGATTTCCGGAGGGCTATATGCAGGCAAAAAAAATGTAGTCAGGCTGCAAGATCTTGTCTACCGCTACTGTGGAAAGAAGATGGATAAAAACGAGCATAAGGGCTTCCTCTTTGGAGTCCCTCTTACTATGGCTCAGAAGGAGTATGCTGCAAATGATCTTCGTTACCTGCCAATAATATTCCAGAAGCAACAGGCAAAAATCAAGCAGCTTGAGCTTGAAACTGTGATTAACATTGAAATGCAGGCTATTCCGGCTATGGTATGGCTTGAGCTTTCCGGAATTAAGGTGGACCTCAATAAGCTTGACATGTTCAGGATCAATGCTGAGAGGACAAGAGATGAGTTGCAGGCAAAACTCTACATTGCTCTTGGTGACATAAATTTAAATAGTCCTGTGCAACTCGTGAAGGCTCTTAACGGAATTGGAATCCCTCTCAAGAGCACTAAAAAGGAGGAAATGATAAAATACAATTATCCTGTCCTCGATGATCTTGAGGAGTATAAGAAGGTCTCGAAGCTCCTGAGCGCCTTCATAAACCCTTTGCCTGAGTTCGTAAACTCTCATACAAGAAGGGTCCATGCAGACTACTACCAAATTGGAGCAGTTACAGGGAGATTCTCTTGCAGATATCCGAATATCCAGCAGCAACCCTCCAAGAGTCAGAAAAATTGGCGTGAGATCTTCATTGCTGAGGAAGGAAATGTTATTGTGACTGCGGACTACTCGCAAATCGAGCTCCGGATAGTAGGGCAGGCGGCAAGGGACAAAAAGTATATTGAAGCGTACAACACTCCCGGAGTGGACCTCCATAGAAGGACAGCAGCTTCCTTATTTAATGTGCCTGAGGACCAAGTTACAAAAGCTCAAAGAAGTGTTGCAAAGTCTGTAAACTTCGGCCTGAACTACGGCATGTGGTCCTCAGGACTTGTGAAGAAGCTCAAGGCTGACGCAAATATAGAAGCCACTCGTGAGGAGGCTGTTGTATATGCAGAAAACTTCCAAAAGATGTATCCGGAGATTACTGCCTATCTCGACAAGTCCAAGAAAGAAGGACTTAGGAATAACTGTGTAAGGACTATGGCAGGCAGGCTTATAAGATTCGAGTGTATCGAATCAAGCTTGGAAGCCTCCATAAGCAAAACCAAGGAAGCATACAAGAAAAAGCATAACGGCGAAAGTATGTCAATCTTGGATGAGCAGAGGCTCAGGGTTGAATTGAAACGAGGCATCAAGGGTTCTATAGGCAGGCAAAGCAAAAACTACCCTATACAGGGCTTCTGTGCGGACCTTGTAAAAATTGCAATGGCAAGAATATACAAGATCCTTGAGCCTATGGGCGTGAAGTTCATTGCTACAGTCCATGACGAACTTGTGTTTGAGTGCAAAAAGGAACAGGCTGCCTTTATCATAGAAACTATAAGACGGGAAATGATTGCAGCGGGCGCTCCTTGGTTTATTGATATTCCTTGTGATGCTGAGGTTTTCTCAGACGAGTATTGGCATAAAGATTAAGAGTCTATCCGAAAAGTATCATGATATATTGCAACTTTTATAAATGAGCTGGTTTCAAAATCCCGACTATTCATGCTTTTGACCAAAAACAGGTATTTTCCATTTAGTCCTATTGATTCTGGTTCTCTACTCCAAAATATTGGTTCAGAGGGATTGGAATTAGTTTTGAAACAAGCTCAACTAGAACTTACACACTTAAAGTAAAAATCAATCACCATACTTATTTCCAAATATTGCTCCAAGTGTCCTAATATTATCACATTTCTGGCATATATACACGGTTCCGTGGTATGCCGTAAATAGAGGAGTATCCATGAGAATAGCAAGTGGCCAAGCAATAGATGATACGTCCTTGCCTCTCTCCTTTTTCATAAGATCATAATAACTTATGGATATGTGTTCGGTAATTTTTTTACACTTGGCACAATATATTTTCTTTACTTTGCCCGATGAATCGATAATGCTGCCTCCTAGTTTCTGTAAGTATAAACGTACATAATTTTATAGCCCGAACTTTACTATTTGTCTTAACTATAAATTATTTCTCATAGCTTCGTTTTTTATATTGAGAATTGCCAATTTTTTGCTCAAAACTGTTATTTATTTTTCGTACAGGCTCTAAGTCGATGCCGTTTTTCTCTAAGTCGATGCCGTTTTTATTTTTGACTCGAATCAATTCTGATCAGTTCTGTTTTGATTCGAGTCAAAAATTTATCCTACCCCTTATCATAAGCGTTCCTTTGGTAAGACCGTCTTACTTATAATTATCCCCGTCTTACCTAAATTTCCTGAAAAACGGCAACGTTTTAACGATGTCTTACTAATCTTACCAGTTTTACCCAAAATTAAAAGGTCTCAAAAAAATTGGAATAAAAGTTTCTGGAAAATAGAAAAAATTGATTTTTTTCTCTCGCGTAGACGGCTTTTTTCGGTAAGACTAGTAAGACTAGTAAGGCGGATAGTATGCTGATATTGATTTAGTCAAAATTTAGGTAAGACTAGAGGTAAATTTAGGTAAGACTAGGTAAGACGGAGGAAAAATGAGAAAAAGCACAGAGGAATATTACTAATACTTATTTTATTATTTATTATATTAGTATTATAGTCTACTCTTCTCAGTTTTTAGTTTTACAGTGGATAATCCACTGGCTAAACCGTTATTGAAGGACATAAAAAAACATTGCAAAGTTTTAATTATCTTGTAAACAATATAAATAAGTGAAATGTCAGATAAGAACCACATAGATATAACAACGTTCGAGAGAAACGCAGCTGAGAAACCTGATCCTGTAATAAAATTTTTTTCACGCGATGATCTTCTTCAGGCAAATGGGGAGATAATAAAACAACTTCAAACTCGAATAAGGGGAAAGCGATTTAGGGTTCAAGAAGGTGACCTTGTCAAAATTCAATATATGAAGACTTTAATTTATGCTTTGAGATGTGCCAATGAAATTTTGAAAGATATCCAGTTAGAGGAATTTGATAAAAGGTTAAAAACACTCGAAGAGGTTTATAGCACGGGATTGGTTACAGAAAGCATGCAGGCTGGAAGCCTGGCAGAAGATCAAGGCTATAATTCGGATCTTGAAAGGCTTGAGCCTGGAAGTATCCCTGAGGTTGAAGAGTAAACCGAGCTCACATAAGACTTATGAGGCCTAGAAATGGTAACAGCTGCATACATACGAAGTAAAATAGAAGCCTTGGAGCGTGGCCCTGGCGCTCAGGAAACAAAGATTTTCTTTATAGAGGAAGGTAAAGACCAGGCTTTAACAAAGACCCAGTGGGAGGCTGTCAAGTCTTGGGAGCAGGCTCACCCCTGGGGACAAGCTCATATAATTATTTTTGAAGAAGTTACGGCCCATTACTTGGACACAGAGCCAGGGGAATAAAATCGCAAAAAATAAGCAGATATTTGCAAAAAATAAGGAGAAATCATGTATCTGTGATCTTCAAGCATTACTAACTACAGAAATTAAATCAAAGCCATTGATTTATACACCGCATCAATTGGATCCTCATAAAATGAAATCTGGAACTTACTAAAAAGATCCGGTGGTACCGTCGCAATCTTACCTGCTGATGAAATTGGAATCAGAACTCTCTTCGCCCCAGCATCAAGGCAAACCTGTAAAAGACCAGCAAGGTTTTCAAGAACACCTACAGAGCCTCCGATTGTCATACTTCCCAGAATAGCAGTCTGTTCCTGCAAGGATCTTTCTATTGCTCCTGAACAGAGGCTTATGAAGACTGCAAGAGCGAGTTCACCAGACATACCAATTCCATAGAGGTCCTGGACGTGTAAAAAGTAATCTTTTTCTTTTACAGAAATGCTCTGGCTTATAGACTTTGCATTGGCCTTGAAAAAGTTAAAAGCCATCTTTATTGATTCTTTTACCTGAGAGTTTAAACCAGTGCCTGATTTTTCATATTTTCCAGATCCGGATACTATCTGGACTTCAAACTTATATATCCCGATTTTACCAGATTCAATAGCAGCAACAGCATAGGCTTCACCTGGCTTTGTGATCCCTGCGGGAATGATTTTGCTTCCACCGCTTTCAGGTACAGGAACAAAGGTCTCTTTCAGGTTCTCATTATCAATGTATGAAAAATTTACATCGAAAAACTCAATTCCTCCAATCTTTTTGAGCTGCTCTTTTACCCGTCTTCGACCTACAAGAGCATATTCGAGAATCTCCTGAGCTTCTTCTTTTGTAATATTTTCATCAGGGTATAGGAGCTTCATAAGTCCGGAGAATGTCTTTTTAATGGCAATTACATCACGTTGGTTTAGGTTATTTCCAAGCCTAAAGAATTGTGTTATATGATCAGAATAGGAACGCTTTCTCATTTCCCTGAAGAATTCGGCAATATAGTCAACTATAAACCCATATCTATCAGTGAAATGCTCAGGCCGGAATTTCGGGACTTCCCAGCCAGGAAGATAGTAATGCATCCTGTCAAAAAAGGCGGTGTCACTGTTCATGGCCTCTGGGAAGGGAGAAAAAAGGTGAGAGGTTATCATGAGAGAATCAATGCTCTGATTAACGTTTCCTACAAAGACAATTGATGAGTTTGCATTCTTCTGCTCCTTTCCTCTTGCAAAAGAGCCTGAAGCCATGTAATCTTTGAGGATCTGAATTCCGTCTTTGTCCTTGAAATGAATTCCTGCAACTTCATCAAATGCAACAACGTCCCAGAGCCCTACAAGTCCTATTTGCCGGGTAGACATATTGTAGAAGAGGTTTGCAACTGTGGTCTGTCCACCTGAGATCAGGATAGAATTAGGGGAAATTTCTTTGTAAACATGGGATTTTCCTGTGCTCCGAGGCCCCAGTTCGCAGAGGTTATAATTGTTTTCAACAAGAGGGACAAGCCTTTGCAGCATATGCCACTTGACAGGATTCGGAAGTTGGGTTGGCTCCATTCCTATGCTTCTCAAAAGGACATCTACCCATTCTTCTTTTGTGAAATATCTCCTTGCCTCAAGGATTTCCTGGATATTCATGTTTGGAATCTGGATAGGTTTTAAGCTGGAGATAATGAAAGGAGATGCTGCCGATTCAGTGGAGTACTCCATCTTTAGCATGCACCAGATCCCGCCTCCGAGCAATTTGTCGTATTTTATAACATAATCCGAGTCAATTTCGATATTAATAATCCCGAGGTTAGAAAACGATGCCTCGTAAATATCCCTTTTTTCGTTCAGCCTGACAGTAATCTTATCAATAACCGTGTAATAGCCAGTTTCCCTGATTCTCGACTTGATTTTTTCGGCTTCATCAGGTCTTACATAGTTTTGGGACAGGATATTTTTAACCTTCTGGACGCCTTCATTAATCACATCTTCATCATCATCTGCACAATAGGAGCCGAGAAGGTATTCAAGTACATAGACAGGAACATTATGCCCTACTTTCAACAGCTTTGTAAGGTCTTTTCGCACAACCCTACCGGGAAAATATTTGATTAATTTTCTATCGGTTTCAAGGATTGCTGTCTCAAGAGCTTCTTCAGTCATTTTATCCTGTCCATATTATACTCTTTTTTTACGAGAGAATCTTTACACAGTTCCCCTTTTAATTAGAAGTCATCAAAATCCCCGATCAGAAGGTCCAGTTTAAATGGAATCCGTGCAATATCTTTTATTTCAGCCGGGTCTTCGTCAATCAGCCTGAGGCAATATGTTTTGTTTTCAAGATTGTTTCCGAGTGTGAGCATGATATTATACTGCCTTTCTTCGGGCTCATCAGATTCATTATTGACAATAATGATTTTTTCATCACTGACCATTTTTTCCTGCTCACAATTAATATCCCATAGAGAAACTTTGATGGTGCGAGGTTTCATTTTATCGGTTACTTTCTCGGTCTGGAAAATCTTTACTTTAAATTTGCTGCTTGTGATCTTTCTCCGGTCGTTTATTACCGAGACGTTGACCTTACCGTACTTGATACCCTTCTTTTCAATAGCCTTTTCATTCCGCCTATGGTTATATGTCAGAACTGGAATAACAATCTCCTGAGGAGAGATTCCTCCGTGCACGAAATTGAGCCCACTTCCCTGAAGTTTGAACCTGAGATCTGCTTTAGGCACATAGGCAAAAAGGGGAGTGTGGTTCTGCCCAAGCATATAGCGCATGTCAAATCCGTGTATGTTATCCAGTGAATTATCAGTTGCAAATTCTTGGTCACTCAGAATAAATCTCTTTGTGGCATCAAGTATACGAGATTTGTTAAATAATGCAGTGTCTACCTTGTCCGCATTTTCCAGATCGTCTCTCCGGTAAAGGAACCCGTGATCGGACGTGATAATTACATTTGTGGTGTTTAGAGTATCACTCAAATGCTTGACAAGTTTCTTTAGTTCAAGAATTGTTTCTTCTACGGCACTAAACACACTGTTTTCTGAGGACTGCTTATCACCAGTTGAATCTATCTTATTGTGATAGATATAAAGGACTCTCTTTCCCTTGATGAGCTCTCTTGCTTCTTCCCTGCTGTACCGCATGAAGTCTTCATAATTAAATGCAAGCGAATCTTCGTATTTACTCTGCAGGATTTTGTTCCTTTTTTCAAGCCCTTCGGAACTTATACCATCAACAAGGATTTCTTTCCCTCTGTATTCCAGAGCATTATGAGGAAGTAAACTTGCCATTCCAAGTTTCGTGTATGAGGGCAAGGCTCCTGCCATATAATTGAGTTCAGTAAGCCCCCAAGTGTCTTTATTGAGGTTTTCAAATAGCTCAAAAGCTGCTTCATAACGCAGGGCATCAGAAATGACAACTGCAACTCTACTTCTGTCATCTTTCTGCAGAATCTTATTCACATGAAGTTTATAGAAATCCTGCTGGTTGTCGGCAAGCTCAATCTTCCATTGTCCATTGAGTTCCGAACTGATGAGACTGCTCCATTTCAATAGCAATTTTTGGAGCACTTTGGTGTAAAGCCTTTCGACTTCGGGCTTGAGACTTTTCTTCAGGATGTCCTTTTCCTGCTCTTTATCATAATAGTAGTAGAATTTTCTGTAGAAATAATCCATCTGATATTGGGTTTCGGCATATACTTTGAATAATTCGTATAAACTGCGTGTGTTTTTAAGTGCATCAATTGCTTCTGGATTATCATAGTTCTTTCTGGCAAAGCGGAAGAGCTTGACCGCATATTCAAGCGCACTGTAAATATTTTCATATTCAGAAAACCAGTGCTTTGTTCTGCGGGCGTCGATCCAAGCAAGGTAATTTTTGAACTCCTCTTCTGTTGAATCTACAGGACTACTAAGGGATTCGATTATACGAAGAATTATAGTTTTGTCAAAGGTCTCAACGGCTTCGGCTTCAAGATATTTTTTCACATCCCGATTATTAAGCGCTGTTTGCAGGCTATTTTCAAGATCCCGGTCGTTCTCTTCAAGCATGTCCCGGGTGTACTTCTCAAAAGTTTTGGAGGTTTGGGAACTGTCCATCCAGTGTTTGAGGAAGATCTGGCACTCATTTTCCTTTCGGTTCACATACTGGTCATAGCCTTGCAGGGAAATTCCAGAGCACTGTTTTATGTGCGTAACCAGGAAACTCAGGAAAAGCTTCTTTAGGGTAGGGTTCTTTACCGAAAAGCCAAAATCCTCTTCTGCCAGCTCCCATAAGTTTTCCTCCAGCCCGAACTTCGATATATGCTCCCATGTCGGATTTTCGGCTTCTTCCAGGGATTTCAGCATGGTATCCCTGATAATCAGTTTGAAATCAAGGGCCTGAGTTTTTGAAAAAACAGCCAGCATGCCCAGAATGAACTCTTTTTCCCGCCAGTCCTTCTGGTAGAGCTTTTTTAGAGGTTGGACTCTTTCTTTCTGGTTGCCAAAGAATTTTTCGTATTTTGTGAAGAGGTCGTCCAGCTCATGCCCCTCGATCTCAAATTCATTTTTGAGGTCCGAAATTCGGCTGTTTTCAAACCTGGACGAATAAAGCTGGATATCAAAAAGCCAGTTTTCTTCGTGCGTCCTTTCTTTGTCGGGGCAGTAAATTAGGTAGTTTGATTCAGGGTCCTCTATTTCAAGGAGTTTTTTGGTTTCAAAAAAGTTATTACTCAGAATATGGAATTTAATGGCATGCCCTGCCAGTATTTGTATTATCTCGTTCAGCTCTGAGCTGGGAGCCAATTTTTCATCATCCCAGGCAGTCCTGTCCTTATCATACCAGAAAACGATTTTTCTCATTTCATAATCTGCCAGTTCCGAAGGGTCAAATTTTCTGAGTATGCTTTGGCTTGTTTTTTCAACGTTAACCATGAAGACCCATATCCTACGATTAATCGGGAAAATATAAAATAATACTAAAGATTTAGATACTTTATCTATGAAATACTCTTCCATTTACAGGTTTTGCTAACCTATAGTGATGTTTTATATATTAATATATAATCTGAAGCATTAATGCATAATCTGAAGCCGAAAATAAAGTGATTACCAGAGCAATAATAAACCAAAATTTTAAAATGACCGCCATAATCAGATTGAAAACTGGCTAAAAAATCAGAAAATCTAAAAAAGAGGGTGGAAGCAGGATGGAAACAAAATGGAAAAAAGCATGAGAACAAGATGGAAAAATGAGGTTTTTTACCTCTATATTGAAAAACAAAATTTTAGTCTCAAGTAAAAATGTACAGATCCATTATCCATTACCTTTTTAAGAATTCAATAACCTCTTTCTCAGACTTTGTATATCGAGATACAGGAGGTTTGGATTTTTCATTCTTCTCAAATAGAGAATGTAACTTATTAATGGCAACAGGGTCTGATATATACAAAGTGTTTTGTTCCAGATATCTCGAAGCCATCTCTATACTCCTTATCGTTTAATCCTACTTTTTAATAACTATATGTGTTCTTATTTGATATATGTTCTTTCCCTCAATCATTCCCTATTTAAATATTTTACCAATTGCATTCTCTTTACTCCGTCCTCCTGCAGTTCGGACTGTAATTCTATAAATCCATAGTCTTTATAAAATTTCACCACTGAATCTGCTTCTTTATTTGCTTCAAGCCAAACAATGGTCCCTCCCAATAACCCAATGCAGTCATAAACAATGTTTACGGCTTCATCAAGCAGGTATTTTCCTTTAAAATTGTATTTAAATATGTCATTTTTCCCTAACTGGGCAATAAAGTATGAAGGAATACCTTCCTGTTCTCTAAGCAGGTTCATATCCTTTTTTTGCTTCTTGCTCAGCTTACTCTGGTCCACTCTTAGTATTTTCAAAGCCAGGGCGAAAAATCCAAGGACACAGAAGTTTTCATCATCGCTATTCTTTCTATCAAGTATAAGATATGACCTGCATATTGATTTGTCATCAAATTTGTCCATACTGCGCCGCACAAAATCCTGAATGTCAGGGTCCTTTGAGCAGTAGAAACTGCTCAGTGTCCTGTTTACTTTATCTTTATCAGCAAATTCTGTAAGCTGCTTATACGAAACAACAATAGGATCGAGTTCCAGCTCAAAAGAGTTAAAATAGTCCTTTATCCAGACCAGATCAATATCTTCCAGTTTGCTTTCTCCAGGTAACTGTGAATTTAAAAACTCCATGCCTTCAGAACTTATGCAAACCAGACCATCCGGCCCATCCTGAATGAACTGTATCATTTTCAGGTACTTGAAAACCCAGTAGATTTCTTCCTTGAATTCAAAGATTTCATCACCCGAGCCTTCCTGCCGAAAACCAATCTGAACTTTAAAATCCTTAACCAGTTTTGCTTCAAGGTCAGAATACCTGCACCCCTCAGACCTGCAAATATCCTTGATCATTTGGCTGATGACAGTTTCAAAACACGGCAGCTTAACGTTTTGTCCACTCAAAGTTATCAGGTCCCTGAGAATGAAGAAAATAGTGAGCAGTAAACGACCCAATGTGTATTAAATTTTGCCAGTTCCATTCAAAAATTTTCTGTCTTTGGTTCAGTACTTTCTCAATTTCGGCTTTAATGTGACTTTTGCAGCATTAGTAAGGTTAGGATCATCTTTCTTTCTGCGTTGGCAAAAGCTACAGCTGATTCTATGGTCCTGTTATCGAATTTCTCTTTGAATTCAAGGATTTCTGATTCGCCGGAATTGAGGATGGAATAAAATTTATATTATCGTGTTTTAGTTTCTTTGGAATGTTTCTTTTGAGTAATTCAAAAATGTTTATACAAATCTGCTATTTACCAAGTTGCTAAATTGAATTTATCTTTTTATATCAATAAGGATGGTTTCGATAAAAATGTCTCATTATAGGGAAAATGGAATATTAATAGAATGTAATGAATGTATTGTTAATATTCTGAAAAAAATAAAAGATAGAATGCCTTTTGAAATAAATAATTTTGAAACTAATATAAATGAAAGTCGAAAAGGGATATTGGAACTTATTATAAGTGTATATTATCGATCTCTGGATTATAATAGAGCACCTCAATTATGTAAAGATAAAGTAACCGAAGCCTTGTTAAAACATGGTCAATTTAATAAAGAAGAAATTGATGTGATATTTGCTGAATGTGCCATAAAGTCAGAGAACTATTCTGAAGAGTTCTTTGAAAATAATGAGCAGTTAATAAACGACTCGTATTGGAAGCATGCCGTAAATCCCTTTGAATATCAAAAGCCAAAAGAAATTCAATATAAGTTTCCTTGGTATTTTTGTGAAGATAAGAAAGTAGCAGGTTTTTGTACAATGGACATTGATGCCTTTACCTGTCCAGATTGCGGAAGTGAAGTTACTAACACTCCAGATAATGTAGAAAACATAGGGCTGTCTCACGATCTAATATGTTCTAATTGCTTCAACATGCAAGATATATCCGACACAAAAGGAATTGTAAAGTCTGGAGGGAACCCAGTTCATCACGGGAATTGGTCATCCCAAATACCAGAGTTTGAGTTTACAGGAACTGATTATTTTCAAGTGTTGCACCCAAATTGTAGAAAGAGTGAGCGACCAGATAAAAAGGGTGTAATGTTCGTTAATGGCATATGGATAGACTCTTTTGAAGGCTCACAATATCGAGTCGTTCTTGGTTTAGAATGCCTCAGTTGTGGTGCAAAAAATGCATTAAAGCCGTTTGTTTTTAAAGATAGAGAGATACCAGTGCTTGATGTCAATACTTCCCGTGTTTTTAAATTGATTTCAAGTGGTGAAACTGAAAAAATTGAATTTAAACCATATTTAACTGTACCACCTGAAGGATACGAAATGAATGGTGATGTGAAATACAAAATCGCAAAATCGATATCGGGATTTATGAATTCTGACGGAGGTGTGTTGCTAATTGGTGTTTCCAATTCGGGGATTGTTTTGGGAATCGATAATGAATACTCTGTCCAGAAGGATGAGTACGATATGGTTGATATAGTCAACAAAAGATTATTGTCAAGAGACTATTTTGCGCTAAAACTAATACAGATATTAGATAAATATATTGAAAAACCGTTATTAAAAAAATATGTAAGGATTTCATTCCATGAAATTTTTGGAAAAGATGTATGTTGTATTAAAGTAAAAAAAGCAGACAATCTACATAAATTTAAAGATGGGAATTTTTATGTTCGTATGTTCAATGGTACAAGGGCTCTAAATAAAAATGAAATAGACCAATATAAAAACTTATACTGGCCCAGTCAACAATAATTTATTTTAATATTGAGGGCTGGTAAAAATAATTAAAAGAATCTGCTGTACTCAAATTTTCCCGACCAGTCCTTCAAGTTTCTTATAATTCTCCACAACTCCATCATCCAGATCAATCTCAATCATCTGATCCGCTTTATTCTTAAGAAGCTCATCATACTTCACGAGCTCCTCAATCTTCTTTTTGAGCTTCGCAAGCTCAGTTTCTGCCTTCCCTCTATTTTTTGAATTTTCAGAAATCTCTTTTTCCAGAAGCGGTCTTTTAGCATCCAGCTTTGACTCAAAATCCAGTAAATAATCGATTCTCATCTTCGCCAGGGTAGTTTTATCGTACCTGTGCATATAAATGAGCGCATTGAACACTTTATCTTTTCCTGAAGTAAAGAGCCAGTAAATCGGCCTTTTCTTATACATTTTAACGTGATCGCTGTAGAAATCCTTCAGGAAATAATTCCGGATAACCTTTTCAGGAGCTTCGCCTTTTTTCGAAAGTGCCCTTGCAATAAAGTCCAGGTTTTCGGAAAGCGTCTCTGCCCCAAAAGTAAATTTCAAAAATTCCTTGAACCGACCTACAATGTCGTCCGTATAATATTCGTCATCGAGAATTGGGATTATGTTGTCTTCATCCGGCAGGAAAGAAGCATCAGGTACTTTTTCTTTAAAATCAGCCAGCTTTTCTCCCTGATTTGCAAGGATCAGCCCTTCTTTTTCTGGGTAATATCTTCCAAACATACAGCCGACAGCATAGGAAATTAATTCTTTTATGGTATCGGTCAGCAAAAGAGTTTCCAGTTCTTCTTCGGTTTTATTGTTACTATAACGATAATATGGATTGCAGGTCAGCGTGATTTCAGAAATTGGAACCTCTGGAGTTAGTTCGTCCTGCAAGCCGTAGGCTTCAATGAAAATGCGGTTGTTTTCTTCCTCCAGCCGCTGTGTTTCGAGAGTCATTTCTTTCCAGTGGGTGCGAAGTTTGATGTAAGTCTCATGAAGGGCTGGCTGGTGATATTCTGGTTTTAGTATTGGAAGAGTGGTGAAATCCCAAGAGGTTTCGTAGGAGTCCCAGTCGAATTTTGATATTCCAACTAAACTTGTTACATACTTAATTATTTCAGTGGGGGTCTCATTTTTGAGAATGTTATTAATGAAAGGAAGATTCCCAATATCTCGAGTTTGATATTCAATAGTTGGATTTAAGAATTGAAGAAAAAATCTAACTTGTTTGCTTGCTAGAAAACCAAGGACTATTTCATCTGGCAAATCATTGGGAAAACAACAAGAACCTTTCACATCAAATAAAAAGCCCTGAAAAGACTTTCTTACTCCGAAATGAGAAGAACTTGTAGCTGTCCATGTTATAGCAGGAAGAAAATAGCACTTTTCATTTGAAATCTTCCAACCCAAATTATCCCAAGACAATTGAGGATAATTAACGAGCGTATTCTCTTTTATCTCATAACCATTATTCAGCCAGTTGACTACATATTCGTTATTTCCATACCACTTTCTGAAACTTCCGCCTTTGTTATAAGGAAACCATTTCTTACCAGACTTTTCAGCATCAAGTGCATTTTCAAAATTGAAGCCAGAATTCAGATTTGAAACCTCATGCCAGAATCTTAGGAATCGATCGTTATCACCTGTGCGCATCCCAATCTTCGCAGGTGCAATTCTTGATAATTTATCTCCGTCCTCAAAAATCTCTCTCATCCTATCACTCACCCAATAAGCAATTGGACTACCCTGAATTTTCTTGAAGTCGGCGGCGGAGGCGCGAGCAAGTCTATCATTCTGCATCGGGAATTGTTTCGGTTCATTCTCTTCTGTCAAATCCTCATAGTAAACATAAGAAAAGTGGCCTTTGAAGTCAGCTTTCTTTGTTTTGTTCCAGACAGTTGCTGCCGTTCCAAAAGCAATGCCCATTACCATATTTGCCATATGAACCATACAATCAATTGTTACTTCATCCAGCAGGCGTTCTCTTAGTTTTTCGTAAGATGAAAGGAACATCCAGCTTTGCATTGTAACCATTGCATTGTATCCGTGTTCAACAATTAAATCAAATCCACGCTCGATAAACATGGCAAAAAGGTCAGACTTACTATCAGGATATTTTTCCTGAGCAAAAATTTTTAGCTCATTGTTCATGCCTTTACTACCCATATACGGTGGGTTAGTGACTATTATGTGATACTTAGAGCTAAGATATTTGGCATTTTGTAGGGCTTGCAGAACCTTCTGATGAGTAGAGTAAAGAACTATATTTTCGGGGAGACTTTTGGATTCAAGTAGATACAGTATTTCCAATATATTTGATGAAGCTGGATTAATTAGAGAACCAAAATTGTCGGCTTCAGCAAACTGGAGCAGAGTATCTTTCTGGGCGTCGGTGAAAAGGTCACTTCCAACTGCACCTATGTAAGCATTGAGCTCTCCTTCTTCAAAAATAACGCTTTCCAACATGCAGATATTGGGCTGGACCTTCTTTTTGAAAAAATGGCGGTCCTTGCTTCTTGCCTTCATGGTCAACGCAAAGCCTGCAAGTTCTCCTGCACGCTTATCTATCTCAATCCCGAAGAGATTGTGGGTCAGGATCAGTTCTGGAATTTCTGAGGGACTGTAACCTTCTTCTTCATAAATCGCATACAACAGATCAAAAGCATAAACCAACATGTGTCCCGAACCACAGGCTGGATCACATATTTTAAGTTCTTCAGGAGAACTGATTTTCAGAAAATCGATTTCCTGTTGTTCAAGTTTTATATAATACTCCATCCTATCAACAAGACTGGATTCCGGGTGGTTAAATATCCATAGACGACCAAGGGAGTTTTCTACAAGGTAACGGACAATCCAGTTAGGTGTGAAATGCTGCGTTGCAGCTGGAATATTTTCTTTACTAATTTTAATTCCCTTTTTGAGATCGGCAAAGACTTTGTTTTTCTTCGGTTCTACATAGTCTTGATAGATCCAGCCTATAATTTCAACTTCGCGCCAGTCATCGTCCGGGATAATTGAATTCAGGTCGTGCAGGACTGAGCCGGTGTGCAGGAGTTTGTCAGGGAAAAGGAGTTCAGTATAGTCCTCAATTTCTTCAAAAAGGAAAGGCATGATTTTGTGTAGATAATTGCAGAGCTTGAGGATGAGGTATTTGTAGAGCTCTTCATCTTTGTTTTCGGCCTTAAGGTCGAGGACTGAGTTCTTATCAACGTTCAAAAAGTCAAGTTTCAGGGCATTTGTTAGAAGGTCGGGTTCCGTTTTGTCAGGATCAGAGGAGGTAAAGACTCTTACCTGGTCAGGGAGGCAGCCGTTCATCTCCATAAATTTAAGAGCCACAAGCCGGTTGAACCAGATATAGGTCACTTCCTCCATGACCTGTTCGTAACCCTTATTCTTGACCTGTTTTACGAGCTGAGAACGCTGGTTTTTGATTTTAGAATTAAAGACTTTACCGTTGATTACAACCGAATCTTCATGCTCTTGTACAGCGCGGATTTCTTTAGAAGAGATTATTCCATAATAGGCTGCCTCGCTTCTTACTTCGGCATTTAACTTGTCCCGAACCTTGTTTGAAAATTCGATTATTGCTGATTTGTCCATTCCCATCCGACCCTTTTTAGACCCTTATATTCTCCTTCTTGAGAATTGTCAGCATTTTCTCCTTAAGCTGTATCAGGTACTCCTCGATATCAGCCTCGCTTTCCAGCATTTTTCCGGACTTGAAAAATGAGATCTTGTTTATTATTCTTGTAGTTCTTTGCGGCACCGGAGATAATGTCGATTTTTCTTCCTGCTCTGCGTCTGGCTTTTCTGGATTGTCAATGCCTTCCCCATAGGGTACTTTCAGCGTTTTTTCCCGAATGGTCTGCCGCCTGAGGTCGATTTTCTTGTAGGCTTCTACGCGGAGATCGTTTATCATAGAGAGCTGGCTCTGCACAAGAGCGCAGTCTTCAGCATCTTCTAGGGTTCTTTCGATCACATTGAAGAGCCCGAGCACTGTTTCCTTGAAATCGTCCGAAAACCCTTCGTCTGAGAGTTCCTTCTCAAGCTCTTTTATAACTGTATCAAGATTTTCTCTTACCTCTTTCTTCTGGGCAGAAAGAGCCTCCTGGATTGAAACTTCTATCTTCTTTTCCAAGATTGGTAGCTGGCGAATCTGTGAGTAAGGCTTTTCTAGGTTAAGGATTGAGTCAATCTCATTAATGGCTGCTTTTGTCTCTCCATCAAGGAACTGGAGGTTTCTGCAGTAATCTTTATGCTTTCTGGTAAGCCTCTTGAAGATTTCAGCCTGGGAACCGTTAAAAAAGCTCTTTACAGGTTCTGCTTCGGCGTGAAGTGCTTCAAACTCGGTTCTCCGGGAAGCGACTGCTCTGAAAAAAGTTGAGGAATCCGAATTCTCGGTCAGTTCCTTCAGGAATTTCCTGTAGGCTTCTATCTGGGGCCTGCCGGGAAAGCTTTTCTCTTCCTTATATCTACCTTTGAGATCATGCAGGTTTGAAAGCTCTTCCTGGAAGATTTCCTTTACCTTTTTGTAAAGCTCTCCTTCTTTTTCTGGCAGGTTTATTTTTTCAAAAAGATCGCTGAGGATTTGCTTTACGGCTTTGAGGTCCTCTTCTCCGGCTTTTTCCCTAATTTCTATGACCAGCTTGTCAGCATCATCTTTCCTTGTCAGGTGCTTTGCGGTAATATCTGCTGCATTGAATAGATATTCGGATTGGTAGCGGAGTTTGAGCTCTTCTCTCTGGTAAAGCGTTGCCACAAGCCCTGAAACCGTCATATCTTTCCAGCCATAGGGTTTTTTCGTGAAATGCTCCTTTAAATCACTTAGAAGAACCCTTCCATTTCTCCCGTGCTTTAGCCGGATGTAATCAAGCATCTCTTTTAAAGCCAGCCTGTTTGTCTCGCTGCCTGTAACCCCAAATTTCTCAAGGTCATCCGAACGCAGGAGCTTTAGCACTTCATTCTCGTTTTCGTAATCCTTTGTGACATATCCGGCTTTGCTGTAGACGTTTTCTATAAGGAGATCGAGCCCTTCTTTTATGCGCTCTTTCGAGCTGGTTTTTCCAGGAGGCACTTCCTTGTTATCAACAAAGACCCTTGAATCCGAGACTCCCTGGACAATCAGCTCTTCTGCTTTTGCTCTTGCGCTTTCGGCATCTTTCTCTTTTGTGAACAGAATATTCTGGATTTCCGTGTTATTCCGGTTTGAAGAGTTCTGCTTGAGGTATTTTTTGATTCTCAGGTAAGACCTGATCTGATCAATTAATTCGTCGTTGGGAATTATGAAAAGAAGGGTATCCGTGGAATCTATATTGCTTAAACTCTCGCCGCTCAGGGACCGCTGGGTGCCTTTCCTGCTATAGTACTGGTCTGAAAGAGGAGTAAGGAACTTGATTGTAAGGTCTGCACCTGATACCGCCTTTATCCTGTCATCAACCGCTTTATTAAATTTGTAATCATTATAGGAAGACGGGCAAATTCCTGATTTTTGCTCATAGAGCATCCCATGGATCTCTTCAAGGATCTGGTAATCTTCGATATCTATCCTTTTGATCTCTCTATTGATATCTTGCTCCTCATTTGTCAGGAAATAATACCTGTCTTCGGACTTGTTTATCAGGGTCTGTCTCTCGAGTTTTTGGAGGGATTCAATAATTCTCTGTTTCAGTTTGACCTTGTCTTCATCAACCGAGGAAATGGAGAGCACTATCAGGTTATCCAGGTTTGGCTCGATCTCCTTTATGTTCCTGATCATGAACAGGACTTCCAGAAGTTCGCAGTCGTTTTCATCAAGTAACTCATTTTTCCAGGCCTGGGAGATCGTCCTTGCTATAATCGGGTCAAGGAAGCCTTCAATCGTCTCATAGAAAGCATGGAAAGGAACTAGCAGCCCTACGTTTTTCTCACAGTAGTTCTCAGTTGACTCCTTGAAAGCTCCAAGGAGGGACCTTTCTCCCTTTGCCAGGTGTTTTCCTGTAAAACCTGTTTCCCTGATCTTGTCAAAGACCTTCTGCACAAGGCTGAACTGGTACGGGACAAAAGGATATACATCTACAAAATCGGCTTCGTTCCTGTAGACCTTTATTTCAGCCCTGTTTGAAAAAGCAAGCAGGTTCCTAAGTATTATCTGTTTTTCAGCATAGTAAGAGGCAAGAAAATCTCTGTATTCTTCTTTCTTCTGCAGGATTCTTTTCTTGATAACCTCATCTACATTTGCACTGGTAAGGCTCAGGCGGGTATTAAAACGCCCCTGAATCTTGGAAAAGTCATTGCCTTTAACATGTTGTTTTGTAATCGTATCAATATCAGCCTGCGAGGTTACAACAACCCAGGCTTTTCCTATTAACTTGGTCCCAAGATCTTCTACAATTGTCTGGAGATTGAGCATCAGCTCGCTGTTTTCTCCTATATACTGACCCACTTCATCCACCAGGAAAATTACCTGATGATTTTCTCCCTTTGATTTACAGTATTGATCGAGCTTATTTGCAAATTTCTCAACGCTGAAAGTATAGCTTGTCCCGTCGCTTTCAAAGAGCCTTGTAGCAGCTTCCCTGCTCATGAAACCGCAGTTTAGAAGGGCTTCTATAATATCGTCCTGCTCAAAACTGTAAGCAACTCTTCTTTCTTCCCAGGATTCTCCGTTTATACGCTTAAATTCAGCTTTAAAAGGTTTATAAAGTTTCTTTTCCTCTAGATCTTCCTCAAGATCTGCGATCCAGAAGACATCTCCCAGATATCCACGCCTATCATTAAAAGCCCTCATGAAGATATTTACAATTTGCTCTTCGCCTTTGTTTACAGTATTTGCTTTTGAATCAATATTAAAGAGAATGACATCTTTAGTGCCTGTATTAATGGCTTTTTCGATATTGGCAAGAATTGCAGGATCTTTAATTTTTTCCCTGAAAAATTCAAGTGCAGTTTTGCCCTGAACTGCTCTATTTTCCAATAAATACGACAGGATTTTGAGGAAATGTGACTTTCCAGAGCCAAAGAACCCTGAAATCCAGACTCCTATTTTATCTGTGGGCTCTTCCATGGCTGCAGTATAATTTCTAAAAAAATTATCAAAATGCTTTAGAGACTCACATGTTACCACATATTCATCAAGTTCAGTATAAACACTACTTTCATCTTCCTTATCGACCTTTATTACCCCATCGATATCTCTTCGGATATCTTTCTCAAATAGGTCTTCTATTTTTATTTCTGCAGCTGTCATGTTTAGCACTCTTACCAGATCTCAATATAATTCGGTAGAAATTTTAATGTATATCTCAAGTTCCTCAAACTTCCTCTCTAAAAGCTTTAAAAATCTCATGATTACATTGCTTCTGGCATCAAGCGGAAAGCCCTATAGTAGTTCTTGGTTTTAAATTCACCAAATAAGCTGAGGTCAAACCCACTGTATTTCCCTGGATAAAACAGTACTAGAGGCTTCTTGCCTGTAATAGAATAAAGATTATTAAGAACTGAATGAGCTCTGACCATTGGCCATGCGTTTCCTACTCCTGTCAGAAAAATAAGGTCGTAATCGACTTTGAGAATCTCGGAAATCTCTTTTTTTATAGCCTCTTGATTAATAATTAATCTTACCTTCTCAAGCAAGGCGTTTGAACCCTTTTTCTTCTCGAACTGAGTCAATTTCTCATCAGTAAGCTTATGATTCAGAACTCTGACACATAGATTATAAAGATTAATTTCAATTATCTTAATTGAGTATTTGCTTTCGAAGACTGAGATAATATTGCTTATTGTGTCTCTAACAAGAAGCTCTTTTTCAGGTTCATAATCAAAAATCCAGTATGGAATCTCGTTTCCTAACCCTTTACATTCCCGAAAATCTGTTGTTGTTATCTTTTCTTTTAAGAGTTCGAGACTCTCTTCAAGTTTCATAATTTTATCGTCCTATCAAAACTATAAATGTATTTCTATTTTAATCTATAAAATTACTACCCTATATTTTAGAATATTTGATTTTATAATATAATAGTTTCATACTTAAAGTACAAAGCTAAGCGCACTTAACATCCTGATTAGGTTCATGTTTTATACAGTTAAAGGTATAACACTGTTGACTTCTTCAGTTCAACTTACAAAATTTACAAAAAAATATATTGTGAGCTGTATATACATTAAAAATAGCTAAAATAAGATAATGAGTGGGCTATCTATTCCAAGAGAACCTTACAACGTAATAGAAACCCTTGAAGGGCTCAAGTTATAATATATACTGATTTTTTAACGAGCTCATCCCAAAACCAATTTTATTCTCAAATCAGTAAAGTTTCAGAACTATTTTTCCACGATCTAAACTCGATTGATTATTCAAAATACGGGATTTAGAGAAGCAATTTTGAGTTTTAGGATCAGCTCAACGATTAAGCAGCCATTACAATAAAGGAGCTGAGAAAATCTCGGGGCTCGCTAATATCTTTAAAATAAAGAAAGCGCGCATTAAGGAATAATTTTTTATTCTTGGGAACGGATACCGGAAACTAGCACGATTATTGGAAGAAAACGGTATTTAAGTAGATAATATATAATATACAGAGAAAAATATTTTAGACTTCAGTTGATTCTCCTTAATAAATAAAGATATATATGCTGGATAAATAAGAAAACATATTGGAGCTAGTTAAATAGCATTCATCCTGAAGTATATAACCCAAACCTCGAGAGGTATGATATATCCAAGAGTCTTCCATATTTAATTAAGAAAATAACAATAGGCTTTAAACTTAGAGTAGACTATCATAAATAAGTTTTGGACTTCACAAAAGTTAACGAATCTTAAGTCCCTCTTCTTAAATATTCATCTTGCTGCAACTCAAAATATATGTAAAAATCAGATAATAAGCAAAAATAATAGTAATAAAAAAGTTTGATGCGAGAGGTGCGATTCGAACGCACGAACTCCTACGAGAATAGGCTCTAAACCTATCGCCTTTGACCTGGCTGGGCAACTCTCGCCTTTTTCTCGAGTCTTCTTAAAACATTTAGTCCTGTATGTTAGACTCTGAACCTGGCGCCTTTGACATTGCTGGCCAATTTTTGCATATTTATGTAGAATTAAAGAACTCCTGAAGATCCAACCAATCCTCAAGAACAGGCTTTAAAAAAATCACAGTTTAATTTTTACTGAATGTATATTTACAAAGTATTTCTGTGTAATTAATCATTAAATTGGGACATTTAATAGCTACGTCCGCATATTTATATTAATTTTAACGATAAAAATGCCTTATTGTTTGAATATTTTTTAAGTTATAAATAAAGAATAGGCCGAAAACCTTTAAGATCAAAATTTGTAGAGTTTTGAGACTTCCAATCGCAGAAATAATAGAAAAATACTTGATATAAAAGTATATCCAAAAAGTGGAAAAAAGATTTTCTGTTTTATGACAGAGAATAGGTTTACTTACATATTGAGTATAGCCCGGCACGGATTCGAACCGAGGTTGCAGGATCCAGAGTCCCACATGATTGACCACTACACTACCGGGCTTCTATGATTTTTCGCTGTGGGGCGCATTTCTTTCGCCCTGAAGCGTATCTTCTAAAGGAAGATTTTGTATAAATACCTTTCGGCTGAAAGGCTCAGAAAATTTAAAAATTAAATAAAAAAGAGGAATAATTAAAAGTTAAATAAAAAGAGAAATTATACTTTTACAGGTTTTCCTCGGGCTGATTGAGAACTGCAGTCCACCACCAGCGGGCCATATCTAAAAGGTCTTTTGAAAACTGACCTGAAAGCCTGTACTCCTTATCTTTTATCGTAATTAACCCTGCTCCGAGCAGTTTGTTGCGCATTGCATAAAATGAGGCACGCCCTATCTGGAGTTCTTCCAGAAGAGTCTTCCATTCGTCAGTTCGTATTGAATTTCCTGCAGCCTGACGCTCTTCTATTATTGTCAGAAACTTTTGACCTCTAACAGCAGTAGCGTCTTCTTGAAAAATACGTCGCATAAGGGTATAGTATGGATCTCTCGAATGGCTTATGCGGGTATTGGCATCCGATCTTATGACAATAGTCGTTGCCGTTCTGGGGGCGTTTTTAACGAGTGACATTATTCATCAGACAGTTAGGTGTAGTAGTAAACTTCTCAAGTCGTAAATTCAGCAGATGTCTTGGGTGAAGTTACAATCTTCATGAGCAAGTCTATATATTCTTCTCTCAAGAGGTAAACCATTGGAGTCTTATAGGATTCTTTATGCGCCCTTAAAATTCCAAGTTTTGAATGGATATACCCGACCATAGATGCAACCGTATTCCTTGATACATTATACTTATTCGTAAGCATTTCATGCAGCTCATCAATAGTCGCTTTTTTCACCTTGATAAAAATACACAAGATTGCCCTTCGATATCCACTGGAATCAACTTCAAGAAATTTTTCTAGTCTGGATTTAATTTTAGCTCGGATGGATACCATTGATTACCACCTTTACTGATGTAGTAAAATATGTAAGTTATAGCTCTATATATAGATTTTTAAATTTATTCGTTCTGATGTGGATGGATACAAAAAATTGATATCCATTAGACAATTTCTTTTACTTCAAAACCAGTTTTTTGTATGCATATATACTCTTTCTCTGATATATTGATTTTTATATTATGCACGTGCTGGAGATATTTTAAATATTTTTTTAAAATCTTTCGTTGTAAACATTGAAACTTTACCTTTTTATTTAAAATTTTATATTTAATAATATCTTTATGCTTCTATAAATAGTAAATATTCATTTTCTGAGGAAAACTTTGAATACTTTTACAATATATTTACTTAACCACACCATTATTTTCTTGTAACAATATATGAACTTTACGTTTAATTCACTAAAACAGCTAGTTTTTACTTAAATTAAAAGTAAAAACCTCAATTTTCCGAATTTTGATTAGAGCTCTGAAATTAACAGATTAGCCGGACCATAAAATTCTTCCTAAAAGTTTAGTCGATTTATAATTTTTTTCATTTCCATATTTTTCAAATAATTACAATTTTGTTGCTGACCTTTAAATGTCTATTTTTCATAAATCTTGTGGCATCTTCTTGTAAGTATTAAAATTTCAGAACAAGACAGAAAGTCTCAGAGCCAAAAGTAAAGAGATTCTGAATAAAGATGGAAGAGATTAGATGGAAGACTGGGAGCTAAAACACAGGTCTCTTTGAAGCTGAAAGCCTTTCATAAAAAGGGATTATTATTAATAGGTTTATATCCTTTACAAAGAAAGAGAGTTAGAAATAAGGTAAGGCTAGGAAACCAATAGAGTCGACCCTCTCAACCTCATCCAGGAGCGGATAAAATGGAATACAGCTATGACTTGAAAGGGAATAATTTATACATTGGAGAAAATCAAATACATGCTTACAGCCTGGAAGAAAATGAGATAGGCAATTGTACCTGTTGTGATTCCATACTTATGAGCCTCAGCTATCATGCTGCAGAAGAAAGAACAGTGGTAGTAACAAAATGCATCTCTTGTGGAGCTTTTTATGCAAATATCTATGACTCAGAATGGAATTGGGTAGATGAAATTCAGGTCTCCCTGCTTCCAATTCCAATTCCTATAAGCAGTCAGGTAATTGACGACTGGAAAGGGCTTGAGTCAATTCCCATGAAAAAGCTTGAAGCTGTCTTCTCCAGAGGAGAAATTGAAGCTCTTTTTGCTAGGGCAAAAGATGAAACTCCCACCCGTCAGTATCTATATAGAGCCCGGAAAAAATACAAACTTTTTGAAGAAATATTTGATCTTGAACTGGCATTATAATTTAGTTACAGATTATTACCATTTCTCTAACACCTTTGAAATAACTAGGGACTTTAATTGGGGATTTGTTATACGTCACTATATAATAATACGCATAAATAAATAATATTATTTAGCCAAATATATATAATTTATATCATTTAATGAAATTTATTAAAAGATAAATAATAAATTTAGATATTATTAATATATATTTAATAATTTTTAAAATATATTACAAATTATATAACAAATGAATTGTATTTATTTATTAGCCGAAGTATAAATAAATACTTTTCACATACATTTTATATATTACCAAACTCTTCGACTAAATGAGATATATGAATATTAAATTATACATTTGAGTAAAATTTGTCAAACGATTCGCCTATATTTTTTCAGTGATATAATATATGACAAGTCTATACTAGAGAGATTAAAAAACATTTTATAAATATAGCTCCATAAAACGCAAGCAGATATTAGTATATTATATATTATAAATACCAAAAATTATAATTAAAAATATAGATTCGAAAAAGCGGAGAGATTGTCAGTTTATTTCATAAAAAATAACTTGTTCGGACAAGCTTTTACATATTGGCATGTTTTTCTTAAAATTCCTGCCCGGAAATTTTTATCTGAGTGAACAAAACATCACGTTTGTAATAAAATCGTAAAATTAAATAACCCCTGCGCATAATATAAAAAATTATTGTATTCTTTTATCTCTTGAACTTTTAAGTGGGTTCAATACATCTAAATTACAAATTTATTCTAGTATAATATAAGAATAGATTTGAGAATTTCTGCAGAATGAGATTTAGACTCCTATTTTGTCAAGTCATTTATTACAAAGACTATATGAATATGGTATATTTGGCCGACAACCGCCTTATTAAAGATATAAAGTTGTGAAAGAAAAAAGATGATGAATACAAAAAGTATTCATACATATATAATATAAGAATATATGTAGCTTTTTTCGCACCCAATATTAAAGTTGAATATTTAAATAAAAACAAGGAATTTTCTCTATTTATTAAAGCTTTAACAAATAATTATCCTCTCGACGAATTTTTACCTATGTGTTTTTGCCAAAAATTAAATTTATTAGTCTACCCAATTTGCTTAAAAAATTAGTATATAAATATAGGGCTATAAAAAGAATTTATGGGGAAATAATATCAAATATATAATATTAAATAAATATTTTTAAAAGTACTTAGAACTAAAGTGATCATTTAGGTGAATAAATTCGTTTTTGGAGTAACTGTTATTTATAGATTATTTTTTACATACATTATAAACAATAATATTTGGATGTGAATTACAAAAAGATATTGACCTGTTATATTATAAAAGATATACCATTTAATAGGAATTTATTTTTGACATTGTTAATATACATATCTAATTTAAGTATATAATATATTAGATGGCACATTTTTGATAAACTAACTGAGTACTAAATAAAATATATTTTGATAAAGAGTTCTAAGAATCTATAAAAATAGTATTAATTAATTGATAAATTGATTAACTATACAAGAAATATACAATAAAATATATTTATGAGTTAGTTTATTTTAATAGATGATATGAATGCATGTTTTATTATGAAGAATATATAAGGTATTATCTATAGTTTTTAGGATGTAACATTATAATATGCCATGACATATCACAAACACATATTATAAAAATATGGAATAAAATATATTCAATTTTGGATGTATTATTACATTAACTCCCAGAATTTAGCATATTATCTATGAAAGATAATATAACAAATAGTAGTATGAAGTATTATATAATCTATTAATCATATAGACTTTATAGATATGATAAATAAAAGTTATTAACTAATAGTATACTATTTAAAAAAATAATCAATATATCAAATGAAAAAAACTATATGTGGTATGTTAAATATCTAATTTATATATACAAATGCTCCATTAATATTTGATTATATTTATAAAATAATACTAGCTCTGCTTCATATAGACTCTCCATAATGAAAACTAGATAAAACAACTATCTCCATAATATGGAAATTGATTTCTTTATATAATTTGTTAAGCCTAAAAGTAGCCAAAATGTTATATCAAAAAACTTAAAATATAACTTAATTAAGAGTAAGTTAACTTATTCATAAAAAATGAACTAAATATAACGCAAATTACATAGTATAGTTATTTAGAAACTCATTAAATGTATGCATCATACTCATAAATTTATCAATACTACTAACAAGATAATTTTTATTATTATAAATGATGGGCTCCGTTATGCTTGAAAAAGTAGACTTCTCCAAGACAATAGCAGTTTCCGAATATAAGAAAAGCGAGAAAGTACTTAAATATAAGATCGGAGAACTGCAGCGGAAAGCCTGGGACTTAAAAATACCTGTTATTCTCGTTTTCGAAGGCTGGCACGTCTCAGGAATGGCCGAAGATATAAACCGATTTATTCTTTCGCTGGACCCCAGAGGATATAGTTTCCACACAATGATTAGACCCTGTTATGAAGAACACCTCAAGCCTTTTATTGTACGTTTCTGGTCCAGGAGTCCTGTCAAAGGAAATATTGCAATTTTTGACAGGAGTTGGTATAGCAGGTCAATAATAGAGTGCCTAGGAAAGGAAAAATCCGAGGAAGAAATGGAAAAATGCCTGGAAGAAATAAACTATTTTGAGCGGCAGCTTGCCGATGATGGCTATCTTATTATTAAATTTTTCCTTCATATAAGCGAAAAAGAACATAAAGAGCGTTTTAAAAATCTCGACAAAGATGACCTTCGATTCATATTTGAAGAATACGAGAAGGAAGCAAGACAGGATCTTGATTTTATCCATAATTATAACGAGTACCTGCCATTTGTCGAGAAGCTGCTGGAAAAGACAGACATGCCTCATGCGCCATGGACAATCGTGGAAGCTAATGACAGAAACTTTGCGACTATAAAGATCATGATGACGGCAATCCATGAAATTGAAGCCTCTATTGAACAGGCAACCAGAACCCTATCTGAAAAAACCCTTAAATATCTGGATCTAGAAGCAAAAGGAATTCTGCAGCTTAACAGTTCCATTCTGGATAACATTGACCTTTCTAAAAAAATGGATGTCGATGAGTATAAGAAATCGAAAAAGTTATACCAGCAAAAGCTTGCAGCCCTACAGTACGAGTTATTCAAGAAAAAGCGTGCCTTGGTTGTGGTCTTTGAAGGCTGGGATGCTGCCGGCAAAGGAGGAGATATCTACCGCCTTGTAGAAAATCTTAATCCCAGGCTCTATAGAGTATTTCCTGTAGGCTCACCAAATGACGTAGAAAGAACCCATCATTACCTCTGGCGCTTCTGTGAAGCAATCCCTAAAGCTGGTCATATAACAATTTTCGATCGGAGCTGGTATGGCCGTGTCATGGTAGAAAGAATTGAAGGTTTCTGCAATGAGGAAGAATGGAAAAGAGCTTACAGAGAGATTAATGAATTTGAAGAAATCCTGACACGGTCAGGAGTAATTGTACTCAAATTCTGGCTTCATATTGATAAGGAAACTCAACTGAAGCGTTTTAACAACAGGCAATTTGACCCGGAAAAAAAATGGAAAATTACAGCCGAAGACTGGAGAAACCGGGGCCGATGGGATGATTATAAAATAGCAGCTGAAGAGATGCTCCAGAAAACAAGTACAACAAATGCCCAGTGGATTATTGTAGAATCAAACGACAAACGATACTCTAGAATCAAAGTCCTGAAAAGTGCTACTGAGGCCCTTGAAAAGGAGCTGAAAAAATAATATTATATTAACATGTGTTACTTATATTAACATATGATACTCAAAATTTTACTTTGAATCTTCAAGGTCAGATAGAGAACCTGAAGCAGACTTGAGTCTTTCCGAATTGTTTTGAAGCTTTAGAGGACTTTTTATAACATTCTTCTCCAACCTATGCCGAGAAAGAACGATCTCAATGTCCCTTTCCAGATCCATTTCGTCGAAAGGTTTCACAATACATCCATATCCCGTATTCCAGATCTGTTCGAGAATTTTACGGTCTGAGCAAGCTGTAAGATAAAGAACTGGAATATCAAGCCGGGTTATTATCTCTTTTGATGCTTCTATACCATTCAGATTACCTTTTAACATAATATCCATAAGCACAAGGTCAGGTCGAGTGCTTTCAGCCTTGCTAATGGCCTCCTCCCCGGATGAAGCTATACCTGTAACAGCATATCCTAAATTCTTCAGCATTATCCGTATTCCCATTGAAACAATATGTTCGTCCTCAACAACCAGAATTCTTCCTTTTACCATTATTATTACACCTTTGTTCATCCTCAAAGAGCAGGTTTGAAACAGGTTTCTTCTTCATATAAAGCTTAAATTCCTCCAATCTGTCAATGAAGTTACAGGCTAGAAGCAATTGAATATATTTTGCCCTGAGTATTTGACCCTAAGTATATTTGATCCTTAAATAAGAAAATTAAATTCAATAGTTATTTTATAGTTGTTGTATTTCAATGGTAATTTTCAAATCCAATAGAGAAGGCAATTTTCTATGATGCGTTCCTCACAGAACCCTATATAAATTAAGATATATAACCCACGCCATATGGTGCTTACAAAAGAATAGGAAATTAAAGCTGACACTGTCCATGACAAAAGGGAAGAACTTTGTCCTGGCGTAAGGGATATTTTGATTCAATTGAAAATTTCAACCGCACTGTCAAAAAAATAATTCGCTAAATATTCATTGAAATACCCTGATCTTAACCTCAGTAAAATCAAACAGGGATGAATAAATTAGTATGTGGAAAAAAAGGCTGGTAATAAATAATTAGGAAAAGGAACAGGAATAATAAGGGGTTTCTTGTACCTCGTAAAGAAAAAGAGGTAAACTTTGGCGTTCTGGATAATTTTCAGGGTTTTTTGAAAATATCTTGGAAAACAATTTTCTCCTGAAAAGATCTGAAGCTTTTTCTTCTGACCCTTCTTGCTTTCCTTTTTCTTTTCTTCTGATCATTCTGGATTTTCGTTTTCCCTGAGTGATTCCGATTTTTCTTTTCTGTACCTTTGCAGGGCTACCTCAATGCTGCTATACAGATCTTTCTCATCAAAGGGTTTTATAATATAACCAAAAGGTTCGGTTCTCTTAGCTCTCTCAAGAATCTTGCTATCAGAATAAGCGGTCAGGTAAACAACCGGAATATTAAACATTTCCTTTATTCCCATTGCAGCTTCTACGCCGTCCATATCACCTTTTAACATGATATCCATAAGCACGACATCAGGGAAAGTACTCTCTGCCTTGCTTATAGCATCTTCTCCGGATGAAGCTATACCGGTAACCGTGTACCCCAAACTCTTTAACATTTTCTTTATTCCCATTGCAACAATATGCTCATCCTCAACAACCAGAATTCTGCCTTCTGCCTTTTTTCTTCCTTCCGCCATTTTCGCACCTTATTTATTTTTCATCTCCTGAAAAAACTAATCTCGAATCCTGTTCCCCTGCTTCGGTCAAGTTTAATTTCTCCTTCAATCTGATCCACAAGTGTTGTCACCAGCTGTAGTCCCAGGGAAGTTGTATTCCAAATATCCAGTTTCTCAGGGAATCCCTTACCATTATCTTTTACTATAAGGGTTAACCTCTCTTCTTTATTCCGATCTGTACCATTAAGGTCATTACTTTCATTATTTTGGTGGCTGACTTTTCCATTTTCAGAAGTAACAGCGTCCTTTCCCTGCCACATAAAGTATTCTTTACTTCTGCGTAGCTCAATATAAATTTCTCCTTCCCTTTCTCCGTCGGTAAAGGCGTGTTTCAGGGAATTTGAGACTAGCTCATTGACAATTATTCCCAAGGGAACGGCCGTATCCATTCCCAAGAAAACCTTTTCGACATCCAGCTTCAAGCTCACTTTTTCGCTATCCAGAGAGTAAGAATGAAACAGATAATCTGCAAGATTCTTAATGTAATCCGCAAAGTCCACACTTACCATATCCTCGGACTGGTAAAGTTTTTCGTGGACAAGAGCCATTGATTTGACCCTGTTCTGGCTGTTCCTGAAAGCCTCAATCACATCCCTGTCCGTAAAATTTCCAGACTCAAGATATAAAAGCATGGAAATTACCTGTAAATTATTCTTGATGCGGTGGTGGATTTCTTTTTTGCGAATTTCCTCCATCTGGAGAAGCGCATCCTCGGCTTTTTTATGTTCGGTTATGTCCAGAATAATGCCCTGAAGATGGATTTCCCCATTCTCATTGCGCTGGATAACTGTCCTTTCGTCAACCCAGCGGACTTCTCCGGATTTTGTGAGAATCCGATATTCTGAGGTATAATCCGTGCAGCCAGCCTCAACATTCATCTTAAGTTCGGCAGCCATCTTTTCCACGTCTTCGGGGTGCACAATATTTCCGTAAAGAAGCCTATTAGAAGTAAAATCCTCCACTTCGTAACCCAATCGAGTAATATTTTCCGAAACAAATTCGGCAGGCCACATGGGCTGATATTTCCATAAAAAAACGATTACAGGACTTGTATTGACAACCCTTTCCATATCCTCTTTAAGCCTGTTAGATCGCTCAAGTTCTTTTGCATAGTCCAGAAGGGCTTTTTCCGCCTCTTTACGCTGGGTTGTAATCATATCAAGAGCCTGGCGCGTCTCTTCAATCCCATCCGTAAGCAGCTTGAAATCGCCTTTCCCATGGATACTGATCTGCTGCTTAAAATTGTTCTGTTGAAATGCAGTAAGAACTGCGTTTGAATCATCGATAATACTATTCAAAGTTTCGGAGAATTTGTCAAGGGTATTTCCGAGTTCTCTGAACTCCCCCTGTACGTTCACATTGACTCTGGCTTTTAATTCTCCTTCTGCAAGCGCATTGGTTACTCGTATAGTTTCTCTTACAGGCACAATTACAGCTTTAAGGATTTCATTCAGGCCAGTAGGGATTTCCCTGAAGTCTCTTTCCACATCCGTATCTGCCCTGACATCAAGCTTCCCTTTAACTGCATTCTGGGCAATATTCTTGAAATCCTGAACGATTTCATCTATTGGTCTTGTGATAGAAAGGGCAATCATATATGCAAGGCCAGCCATGAAGAGAATTGAAATTGCAGAAATGACCAGAAGCTTGGTCCGAAGATCAACAACGCCTGCAAGCATTTCTTCTTTCGGAATTACGAGCACAAAGGCAAGATTCCCGGTTTGCACAGGTTCATAGAACATTACAACAGGTTTGCCTGTGGTAGGGTCCCTGACCTCGATATATCCACCGGTTCCATTTTTTACATCATTTGCTGCTCTGACTATCTCTTTCGAGTTAAAGTCATAGAGGCTTTTTTTCCCAATCCATTCCTTGTGTGTAGGGTGAGAAAGCAAGACGCCTGTGTTGCTTACCATGAAGGCATATCCAGTATCAAAAGCCTTGACCTTACCCACTACTTCATCCATATACTCCAGAGGAACATCAACTCCCCCTATCCCTACGAACTTCCCGTCCTTGAAAATCGGGGAAACGTGGCTGACTATAAATATGCCTTCATAAAAATAAGGCTCTGTTAAGACGTCTTCTCCTCTGGCTTTGGGCAGCTGGTAATAATCCGAAGAATCATAACGAAGAAGGGATTCAACTTTAACATTGCCTTCGATCTTATTACAATAAGGGACGAATCTGCCTGTTGCATCGTGCCCGGAGGTATTGACATATTCCGCATCTCTGCCGTCAAAAGCATTTGGCTCGTATCCGACATAAACCCCAATCAGGTTCGGATTTTTTTCAAGGATGTTCTCAATGATGCCGATCACTTCAGTCCTGTTAGAAGCCTCATAGTTTTCCATCGTAAGGGCAAGAGTCTTTGCAATTGCACTGTTAGCTTTCATATCGGCATCAAACTGGTTTGCATAATTGCTTGCCATTTCAATTGATTTCTGGTAAGCCAGCTTTTCTTCCTGGGAAGTGACCGTACTGATGATCACAGCCGTAGAGACTGCAAGAACAAGAAAAACCCCAACAACGATATAGATAACTAGCTTTGATTTCAGGGGAAAGTCTTTAAATCTCATAGTATACTCCAGCCAGTTATAAAAGAGAGGTAGGAAGCCTATTCCTTTTTTGCCTTAAAATACTAGCAGGCTTCAGATTTTAATTATTTCTTGAGATAATTTTTTATAGTGCATGAAGAGCTCCCTGCCCCAGTGAAGAGCGCTTACATCGAAACTCATTACTTTCCTATGGTCATATTTTCCATGCTTGTCAAAAAGGCAGAGATACATGAACTTTTCAGTAACAGCAATTGTCGGCAGCTGCATATTTTCCTCGCAGACCTTAAAAACTGTGTTCTCGGAATTGAGCAGGATTTCGAGTTCATCCTTGCAATCGTTTTTGAGTCTCTCAAATACAGCTTTTGTAAGCACGATTTCCATTTCAACTCCGTTTTTTGCAAGCCTTGAGTAAAGTGATGGATAAAGAGGATGATAATAAGAAAGTGAACTCAGAATGCATCTGGATTTTAGAAGGTTCTCAGTAAACTCCCTTGGGAGGTCGAACAGGTGGTTCAGGTCAGGTTCGATTACCATGCATTCCCCCAGTTCTCCAAGCCTCATAAAATGTTCATGCGGTATGACACTTGTATCCCGGCTTGCCCAGTATTCCTTATTTTCCTCGAGAACCTCAAGTGTGTTCAGGAGAGGAAGCATATTTCCAACGACAAGCTTTCCAATCTCCGAAAGCATATAAGTGTCCTCTTCCTGGAGGATCAAGCCCTGTTTTTTAAGGATTTTAATCTGAGGCATCATTGCCTTTGAGGTCACATTAAGAGAAGTTTTTATTTGCTCAATGTTCCTCGAACCTTCCATAAGCAAGAGAAGGAGATTTTTCCTTTTTTCAGAAAGCCAGATGGTGTCACATAAAGATGAACTCATTGCTATTTCATATTTATTGGAAATACTTTTATTAAAAGATTATGTTTGATAACAAATATATTTAAGAATCTTGATATTAGAAAAAGTTTTGAGCCTTGGTAAATCCCGAATGAAAATTTTTAATGGCATTAAAAAATCACTTTACTTTAGAACCTGCATACAGCTCTTTCTTTTGCCTGAAACTTTTGCAAGAGCCACGCGGATCGGGCTATATATTATTGAAGCCATTGATAAATCACTTACCAGTAAAGTAAATCCAATATAAGAAAATTGCCTGAAAGAATAACAGATATTTCTGAGAAGGCAAATAACCGAGTAAAAATGGCGTGAAAAATTGGTTAAAGTGGCCGCTAAAATAATTAAAAATGGCGCGAAAAAACTGGTAAATGTGGCCACTAAAATAATTAAAAGATAGAAACAAAAATGGCACAAAAAAGAACTAAAAAGCAAAAATGTTAAAGACTATTTGCATCCTCCATAAAAAATTAAGGAGCATTACGTGAGGTAAGTCAGTTGTATATAAAAATATGATTGGAACTCACGGGACCTGAAAAAACTAAAAAGGAAAAACTTCAGGCTTAATACCTGGAAATTTTCTCTGCTCCGAACCCCAGCAAATGCATTAAAAAGGTACCAGAGCTGTGGCATGTGGGAAATGCCATAGCTTTTGGGTGCCTCCGAAACCAGATTTCGTTTTCACAAGATTAATAGAAATTTTTTCAATACTTTAGATTTTTTCCTTATATTTTAATCTCTCTTTTGGTAAACCCAACCTGCAGATAACTTAAAATTCAAAGATTTACCAAGAAAGGAAACATGTTAGTTTTGAAGTTTTCATAACCTTCCATCAATAAGAAAAACAAAAATAAGAAACCCTAATTTAAAAATGCTAAATATAAACAACAATTCTCAGGCAGGGTTATCGTCTCTAATATGACTCTACAATTGTTTTATTTTACGAAAATTGCCTACTTGATAAGCTATTTTTTCTCCTAACGCCGACCGTAAAAAATATAGTAAAAAATATAATAGCTGTCGAAGCTACAAGGATCAGAAGCACCAAGCACAATATAGAAAATTACTTTGGTTCTCATAGAGTATTATCGCAAATTGTTATATCTCATATCCGGCTAGGTAAGATCTAGCCACGTAAGGTTATTTTTTCGTAGAATAGAAAGTAGTAAAATGGTTTTAGTTCATTGAGAATAAAAATAGATATGAGGCCACAGGATTGCTGTATCTCGATATATCATCCTGTAGTCTCACATTTCCTGCGAACCCTTTTTGCACCCTAATATGAACTCGTGATTTGAAAATATTGATTGACTCACAGACTGATCAGGGTTTCAATAAAGGGAAACAGCATAAATTTACGCGAACTTAAATTAGTACATTTAACATAGGTCTTTAACTCAAAACTATTATATTATGGATTCGTTTGATAAGGAATTGTCCATCTCTAAAGCTGCCCTTCTCTCGTTCTGAGAATAATACCACAGTGGAACATAAAGGGCAAGCACTACGAAACCAACTATTGTTGAAGTCCAGCCTACTTCAAGACTGTTCAGGTATACTATTCCAATAAGACATAGAGGCAGGTTAAATAACCCAAAGAAAAGGGCTACATATTGCCAGCCTCTAGGAGCTTTGAACGGTCTTTCAAGTTTTGAGAACTTTGGATCAACTTTTGCCTTCGCATATGCAAGCAAACTTATCCCGTTAGCGCAGACATAACCTATTGCTGATGCAGCAAGTATAGCTGAAGGGGTTCCCAGGAAGATGAAGCCCGTATTCAAGAGTGCAATGAAAATCATTGCATTGATAGGAGTTCCATGCTCATTCATTTTTCCAAAGAACTTTGGCAGATTTCCTTCTTCAGCCATGGAGTACATAGCCCTTGAAGCTCCGAGAAAGCCAGTCTGGATAATGAGGACCATTGCCGCAATTAACATGAAGATTGTGAGAGCACCACCTATGGGACCAAGGGTCATCCGAGCCATAGGCAGCATAGGAGAGAAGGGTTCGGCCAGTATTCCTGTAATTCCAAGGGTTCCGGTACAAGCTGACTGGACAAGAATAAAGGTTATGAGGCAGATAGTACCGCAGATAAAGAGGGCTTTTGGGACATCTGATTTAGGCTGCTTATATTCAGGCCCGTAAATTGCTGCAGTTTCCCAAGCGCAGGCACTCCACTGAGCCATTGCAAAAAGCCCGAGCAGGATCAGGATATGGTGTAGATCCCAGCTCCAATCTGTGGGAAGCCAGGCGCCGGTAATATTGCTAATCTCAAAATGCCCGGTTACAAAGGGAGCCAGAGAAATTATAATAAGCGGGGCAAGGGAAATTACTGCAAGGATATACCCGAGCGTTGCTCCGTTCGAAAGCCCACGATAATTGACCATAATAAGAAGCACGACTACAACTGCACCAGACGCGAGATAAATTGCGATGTCAGGCACGCCTGCAAATGCAGGAACCAGACTTTTAAGATAGCTTCCGATCAGGATTGAATAAATTGCAAGAACCGGATTCCAAGCAAACCAGTAGCTCCAGGCGCTGAAACCTCCAAGCAATTTGCTCAGATCATATCGTTTATTTTTATCGCTGCCTCCAAAAACACTCTGAGCATACCCGGGAAGGCCGGACGCTTTCGGGAACATTGTAGCAAGCTCCCCGTAGGCAAAATTTTGCATGAAACCCTGAAAGACAGATAACGCCCAGATAATAATTGCAGCAGCCCATACATAATTTGCAAAGTAACCTATGGACGGGAGTATAAGCATGGGGACACCAAGGGCAATCGCAAGTCCCTGCTTCCAATCAATTGTTCGCTGGAGCCCTCCGTTTTCACTGTTTTCGTTGCTCACTTTAAAGCACACTCCTATAATTAATATAAAATGATAATTGACGATTCGCACAGCTCTTACAACACAAATCGATCCATAAAAGCCTGCAAACGGAAAAAGCGGGAAAAATTCGAACAAAATCTAGCTCATTCTCAGAATATTTTCAAGAAAT
>NZ_DAGK01000021.1:0-347 GCF_002495725.1 Methanosarcina sp. UBA411 | reverse complement strand
TTTCAAGAAATGCTTTCAAGAAACATTATCAGGAAAATATTCTGAGAAAATGTACAGAAGATCTGTACTCGCTTTTCCGTATCTTTGCAGTTATTTCGGAGTTTTTTCTTTATGCTATCTGCTTTCTAAATTTATTGCAGGAATTTATCTTTATATCGAGCAACTTTTCGATATTCATTTTTGCTGCAATACCTTTTGCTGCTCCTGGTACCGATGTAATGACCCCTATATCGAGTTCTTCACGCAGCTCGCGCATAACGTGCTCGTCTACGAGGTCCATCTTATCGACTCCAGGTTTCTTTGCGACGTACTCTTTTGCAGATACTCCGTCACATAATCGCCGAAAA
>NZ_DAGK01000011.1:0-58503 GCF_002495725.1 Methanosarcina sp. UBA411 | reverse complement strand
TTTTGAACAAAAATAAGATTGCATATCCTTATTCTCTTGTTGTCCAGAATAAGGGTCCTTCCACAATGGTTGCAGTTCTCTCAATACTTGATTTGATGTCCTCCGAAAGTTTTGATGCTTCGGAACTTGGAAAAGCAATAGCTCTTTTTAATATGGCAGATGTTGTAGCAATGCTAAATAACGCGGTCAATACATGGAAGAAAGAAATAGTTGAAAGAGACTACAGTAGTCCGGTAATTTCATTAGCTCTTGAGAAAAAACTTATTAAATTCAGTGACTTCGAGAATCTCAGCACGGAAAAAATAGAAGAAAAGCTGTTACCATTATCTTTAATGGTAAATGAAGATCTTAACAGAAAGTTATTGTTTATGGAAGAGTTTGCTGAGATTTATGAAATAAAAAGCTTTGATGCATTGAGATATATTAACAATTATAGAACTTACGCATTTGAAAGTCAAAAAAAGAATAAAGAAATTTCTCAAAGACAAATAGGTTCAATTTAAAGAGTGTAAACAGGTTTTAAATAAAAACTATATATTCTCTTAAATGGCGATAATCTGAAAAAATACCCTAAGTCAACTTATACAAAAGACAATGAAGCCTTGCAATTTTATGTCAAGGATGTAAGGATTCTCATCCCTAAGAAATAATGAGACCCTCGGGGCTGCAATTCCTAAGGACCAGCATAAACCCCGTGTCTGGATATTCTCTTAATAACTGGTATGCGCTATGCTGAAACGCTCAGGCTCTACGACCATAAAGAATGGTACAACGAAAAAAGAAACATAATTCACCTTTCAGAAGTACAAAGAAAACACAAAAGAAGACAGTTAGAAAGAACTATTCACCCTCTGCCTTCAATGTTCAACTACACGCTTAAGGATATCTGGGAAGCTCGCAGGCTTGGAAGGAGAGAGCCAGATTTTCAGGTTTTGCAGCTTTTTCTTTCTTGGGCTCTCGTTGGATTCGAGGGCAATCTCGGCTGAAAATAGGCTTATGCTGTCCTTCCTGTACCTTCCTGTGAGACGATCTGAAGCCGGTTCTAGTACGCCCTTCAAAAAATAACGGCTTGTAGGGCTTCTATTGGCTTGGCTTTTTTGTCTTCTCTGATAGCGGGCTGGAACAAATCCAATTTTTTATTTCCATTACGCAGTATAAGGCTCCGTGTTGAGAACTCGTTGATTTTTCGAGATAGCCCTGAAAATAGTTGCCTACGGTCTTGTCTGCGGCTGTCGAGAAAGGAGTCTCCTACCTTGTTGAGATAAAATCGAGGAGTTTCGGTATCGTTTTCTTGACGGTGAAGTTGTGTTATACGAGTCCATTGACACCTCATTTACATATCTGGATAAAGAAACAGAATTATTTAAGGTAGTAAATGTTCCCATGCAGGACACGATTGAGAAGTTTGTACAACTGGCAACCGTAACGGCAGAAAATCAAAAAGAACATTTTACAGGACCTGTAGAAAACGATGTATATCAGTTCTCTGCCTTGCCGTGGATAACATTTACGCACATTTCGCACACGGATTTCGGAAACAGGGAAAAAGCGCAGCCCATATTTGATTGGGGAAAATATCACGAAAGAGAAGGCAAATTTATGATGCCATTTTCAGTCCAGGTTCATCATGTATTTGTTGATGGTATTCATATTGGCAAACTTGCGGATGAGCTGCAAAGATATCTGGATGAAGTGTAAATAAGCATAATGGGAGGACCGGTAGTTCATTAATTTTTACTTTTCTTGAAGTTATGTTTTCAGAATACGTAGGTTTAACAGAAAAACATCTGCATGTAAGAAATATGTGAGTGAGCCAATACCTTACACAATTTTGATTCCCAGAATCCACGCAGCGAGTTCTATTGCTTGCCCGACACTAACTGTAGCTCCTCTGAGTTCGTTGCGTGTATCGGATACTGTGATCCCGTCAATGATACAATCCGATAAGTCGATGTCTTTGAGTGAGGTTTTAAAGAAATCCGTTCCAGTGAAATTAACTGCTTTCAGCATGGGCTTCTTTAACCGAATCTCGGATAAGAAGGCTTCCGTGAAATTACAGTCAAGAATGGTGCAGTTCTCCAATACAGAACTTGAAAAATCTGCATATCGAAAGGAACCATCCGCTAAAGAGGTTTCTTTCATGTGGCTCTTGCTGAAGTTGCTGCCATCGCCCTTGCACGTTAATATTTTGGAGTCTTTCCAGTAGCTGTCCATAAAAATGCAATTTGCAAAATTGCAGTTATCAAATACCGAATTGTAAAAGCTGGCTTTTGAAAAATCACATTTGTTGAACTGGCATTCTATAAATTGTACTGATTCAAATTCTATCCTTGCGATGTCGACATCCGAAAGCATCTCGCCTTCAAAGCGCACCTTCTCTATATATTTATCATCAGATTGTGCAGCTATAATTTGGCTTTCCAGCATGCTTCCATCTCCATAGACTGATGTTTCTAAATGATTATTGACAGAATTATTTATTTGTTTTTTGTGAGTGCCATCTCATATTTGTCCATTGGCATTATGAGAATCTTCCATATAAGCCAGAAGCGATACAGGATATAGATATTATCTAATGATAGATGAGTGAGCCTTGCAGTGTTATGCGGTATATTGGACGTGGTGGCGCGCAAACAAACCGGAAACGGCTCTTGCATGAAGCGGCACACTATTACAAACGGAATCTTTGGAAGAACAATGAATGCTGGGTAATCACATTATCAAAATAGGCAAAAGTATAAAGGGAGAGTTCACCGTTATAAGCGATTACTAACTTTTAAGCAGTAAATTAATCTTAACTTTTCTAAAGTTGTGCTTATAGCTCTTAATTGTTTTTAATATGTCTTAAATATATGAATATGAAAAAGCAATTAAGTAGCTTTTTCAGAAAAATCACGGAAAGTCTAACTATGAATAATTTTAAAAAACTAGGCCTCAGTAATGCTGTTTTGAAATCAATAGATGAACATGGCTTTGAAAGCCCTACAGCAGTACAGGAAAAATCAATTCCCCTAATACTTGCTGGGGAAGATGTTATAGCCGGAGCCGCAACAGGTTCCGGAAAAACACTCGCATTTGCTTCCGGCATATTACAAAATTCCGAAAAAGGAAAAGGAATTCAGGCTTTGATCCTGACCCCTACAAGAGAACTGGCGGAGCAGGTGGCAAATTCTTTCAGGAAATTCTCAAAATACGACCCGTTAAATATCGTATCTATCTATGGCGGTGTAGGGATCAATCCACAAATTAAAGAATTAAAGGATGCCGAGGTTGTTGTGGGAACACCCGGCAGGCTACTCGATCATATCAGCAGAAATACCATCAAATTCAATAATGTGAAAACCCTTGTCCTTGATGAGGCAGACCAGATGTTTGATATGGGATTCAAAATGGATGTAGAAAAAATTATCAAGGAATGTCCTCAAAACAGGCAGACCCTTTTGTTCTCTGCAACCGTTACAAAAGATATTGCCCAGCTTTCCCGCAAGCACATGGAAAACCCGGTTCGAGTATCAGTAGAGTCTTATATCGACCCGCAAAAATTGAATCAGGTCGTTTATAAAGTACAGGATGACATGAAATTATCTCTGCTCGTGTATCTTCTACAAAATGAAAAGTCAAACCTCGGGATGGTTTTCTGCAACACAAAAAGAAACACTGAAAAAGTCGCAAAAAACCTGAGAAAATCAAGTATCAATGCCGTGGCAATTCATGGAGGATTGACACAGAACGAACGAACTCGCATAATGGAAAAATTCCATTCCGGGAACATATGTGTCCTTGTATGCACAGATGTAGCCGGAAGAGGACTTGATATACAGGGTGTTTCCCATGTTTACAATTATGATATTCCCAGGGAGAGTAAACAGTATATTCACAGGATTGGAAGAACTGCACGAGCAGGAACAGAAGGAAAAGCGATAAATATCCTTTCCAAAAATGACCATGCTAATTTCATGAGTGTGCTGAAAGACAATGATGTAGATATTAAGGAACAGGCACTACCTGCTCTGAAGAAGATTGTAATTGAAAGACCGGAAATAAGATTGCCAAAGCCGGTAAATAGGATGAACAACCCCTCCAGAAAAGGTCATAAACCCAGGCACAAAAACTATTAGACGCCGTTCGTCTGTGCATTGCATTACAACTAACCATTTGATCGATTGGCATCGGCAGGAGCAATGGACTGCTCCCGCAAAACCCAGGCACGAGAATAAGAACGACGGCCAGTTCGTGCCACTACGATGTCAAAATGCACCCTTCCGATGCCTTCGGACCAATGAGCAGAGGTCGTCGACTGCGGGGTGGAAGATCTATGCTAAAATCAAATTGCGTGCGGCCACCCCAACCTGAACAGGCTGCCCGACAATTACCCCCGGTAATAACTGAATTTCTTCTTCTCCAATTTAAAAGCCTTAAATGCCTTTTTTACCATCTTTTTAGGGACCTATAGTGAATAGAAAAAACAGACTTTTACTTTGTTGCCAGAACTTCCACCACGACTTTATTTCCGTGCTCTCCGGAATTAACTTGAATTTAACCAACTCTCCCATGAAGTCAAAAACCGGACCATAGAACTCAATTGACTCAAAGCCGCGCCGAATTATATTATAGGGTTTTGAGGTTCCAGCCGGTGGTGAAGACAGTTTTCCTTTAGGTTTAATTCCATGCGCTCCCTGGTTAATTAGTTTTTATTATTCCTGAATGCTCGTAAATTGCATCTCACATTCTTTCTTTTCACGCGCCGCGCTCCGCTTGAACCCACCTGCGTACAGTAGATAAAAATGAAATCATTAGCCGCGCTGGGAAGTCTGACCCCCAAAATATCAACCATGTAGCCAGGGACGACCAGAATTTTGGCTTCAGAAAAATTCCTGCGGTCAGCAGGAAAGTGAAAGTACTCGGTTGAGCCTTTTAAAAAGCGAAAATAAAAAAATCGATTAATTCATTACGGGGTGTTTCATCCTCTCAGGAAGGAATTAAAAAAATGATTATTAATACTTTCTTATGAAGTTGTTTGAAAAATTTATCTAAATGATTGATCTAAATAAACTCAACTATTTACAAATTTATATTTACATGTACGTGTAATTGTACAAAAAAAAGCATTTAGAGGAATGATACATTAACAAAGAGATTATATACAGAAACTATTTCCTTTTTTCTAAATTTTTAGGCAGAAGTTGCCATGTTTTAAATATTTTGATTTCAGAATCATTCAAACGATAGGAAGAGAAAACGATAATGAACCATGCAGGATACGATTGAAAAGTTTGTACAACTGGCAACCGTAACGGCAGAAAATCAAAAAGAACATTTTACAGGACCTGTAGAAAACGATGTGTATCAATTCTCAGCCTTACCGTGGGTAACGTTTACGCATATTTCGCACACGGATTTCGGAAACAGGGAAAAAGCGCAGCCCATATATGATTGGGGAAAATATCGGGAAAGAGAAGGCAAATTAATGATGCCGTTTGCAGTCCAGGTTCATCATGCATTTGTTGATGGTATCCATATTGGCAAACTTGCGGATAAGCTGCAGAAGTACCTGGATGAAGTGTAAATTAATCAGTAGTTCACTAATTTTTACTTTTTTAAAGTTATGTCTTCAGAATACATAGGTTCTAAACATATTCATTGGAAGCAACATCGAATAAATTATACTTTACAGAATTTCAATACAAAAATAGTAGAAAGATATTATCTCTATTTTTAATATTGCTGGTACTAACAAAAAAACGTATAGAAACTTTTTTAAGTAATGTATTTTTTATACATTTTTGATTTCATGAGTGAATCAAAACCTGTAAATCTAGAAGAGTGTATTCAAAATTTTGAGGATATTCATCTTCAAAAGAAAAAAAATTTCGATAAAATTCTTACTTCTGAACAGTACATTCAATTAATTCGCTCAGAATTTATTCCTGATATCGAATATGAAATCAATGGATTCAATGAGTTTTTTAATAAATCTAGCTCTGAAAACCTTGATTATGATATTTTTCGAAACAAAATAATCAAGTCTTTTCAAATATTATTACCTAAATATGAATCTTTAAAGAGTATTGTGGTAACTTCTAACTGTGAAACAAGTTATAAAGACATTTTATCTTTTCTATACGATTTTACTGATAATCTCAAGCTTGTTAGTAGTATTTATGTACCCTCAGAGATAGTACTAAGTAAAGAACAGATCATTAAATTATGCAGGGTAAAATTTCCTTCTTATAAAAGAAAACATACTGCTTTAATTAATTCTTTAAATAAACTCGAAGCCTCTGAAAAATTAAAAAGCTTTAAATTTACTTTTTTAAAATTAATTCAACAAAAAACAAGATATGTAGGACGAAAGCTATTTATTTTATTCTTATTTGCTCCCATTTTGCTTACATTTTTATTCTATTTTTCGGAATTTTTTATACACGTTTTAAGTTTTATTGAAAATTTGGTCCCACTTAAAGTTTTAAGCTTAATACTAGATGTTCTTAAATCATCTTTTTTGTATTTATTAGGTAAAGTAGAATTACTAAATAATTTTATAATTACCCACCATAATAGTTTAAAAATTAGTGTATGGTTTTTATCTATTCTTTGGATTCCAGCATTATTCTTACGCAAAATTCCTCGATATCATAAAGAACTGTTTTTGTTAATGATATCCGCCTCAATTTATGTTTTATTTATATACAAGCCTTTCATCAAAGGTTTCTTATTAGTTTTAGGATTATTTTTGTATCCTCTCTATGGTTTTTTGTCGATGGATAGCTCAAAAATAGAAAAAGTAAATAGCAATTCCCGTAAAACTATATTTTATCCCACACTTACTGCATTACTAATTTCTTTTCTAATTACTCAAGAACCTATATGGTTAATTGGCTTTATTATTTGGTCTTGTTTCATTTTTGTTGCTAAAATTAGTTACAAATACTTTGTTCCTACCTTTAGCTCTTTGTCCAAGCAAGATACTGAAAAAGATAAAGAAATTGTTATAGACCCCTGGATTTTTATAGCGTTATTTGTCAGCTGTATATTTTTAGGTACCGGCTTTTTAGAAAATTTAGATAATAGTTTTCTTAGTGAACTATATTTAAACTCTATTCAAATAGCCTTAATCTTAATTGGTTTCTTATTAGCCGCTCAAGGTGTTGTTAACAGCGCATCACTTAAATCTGAGACAAAAAAAGGAAAATTATTCGAGGCTCAATCTCTACTGAGAATCTTAGAAGGCTTTACAGGCTTTATGATCGTGTTTTTAACATTATTTGTTTTTGCAGTTCTTGGTTATTTTTCGACTACAAAATTCAAAACTTTGAGCATAAATCGTGAATATTTAATATCTCCTATTAACTTTAGCTCTTTTTCAGTGTCTCATTTTGCTTCTCTTCTCATTTTTTGTTTTTTTATTACTTTATTTGTTCTTTCCATATTCCACTTACTTTATCTCTTCCTTTCTAGTAGTTTAATTCTTAATCCATTAAAAACAGCGATTATATCCAGCCCTCTTCTCATAGAAAATGTAACTAATATGGCAAAATTTAATTCTATTGTAGAAACAGAAGATGTAGATATAGAAAAAATTGCAATAGATAAGTTGAAAAAAGATTATAAATTAAATGGGAAAGTTATGACTTCACTTTTAATTAATAAATTTATAGAAGATGAAGGTTATTATATTGGGTGTGAATTTGAAGTAGTAACACCCAACAAGATTGACTTAATGGAACTCTCTATCAATTTAGGAATTAATCTTATTTTTAACGGTAAATTTTCCAGAGTATCTATTTTAGTAAGATCAAAAGAAGGTTCTTTGAAAATGTTCAAAGTTTTTCAAGTAGAACTAACTAAAGAAAAACTGCAATTTATAACGCGAAAAGACGATCTGGATTTAGAGTATAAGTTCGAACAAGTAGGCGCTTTCTTTTGGAATCCCGCATTCAAAGAATCTCATACCTTGTGATTGAAATTATCCAAAAACCAATTTTGCTATTACATCCGTGAGTCTCAGGAATATCTAACTATCAGAAATGTATGTAAATTAATTCAAAGCATGATAAATTAAAGTTGCGCTGGAGCACTCCACAGCAAGATAGCGGAGGATTCGACTGAAATAAAAAAATTAATAAAACAAGTGTAATAACTGTCATATACTAAATATCTACAAACAGATAAATCGATTTATTACAAATAAGAAATAAAAAGAGGGTATAGATGTCACAAAACTATGATGACTATAAAGAAGACATTACTCAAGACATAAAAAAATGTCTTGAGGAAATGATATGCCAACCCATACTTTTTGTAGGGTCGGGAGTATCACGGAGATACATAGGTGCTCCTAGCTGGGAAGAACTACTTAAAGAAATGGCAAAAAACTGCCCTCGAATAGATAAAGGATTTGCTTATTACAAACAAAATGCACAACAGAAGAACGGAAAAAATTTGATGATAGAGATAGGAACTCTTTTTGCAGACTTATATCGTGATTGGGCTTGGAATGAAGGAAGAAGTGAGTTCCCAGAAGAACTATTTACAGAAGATAAACCTTCTGAAATCTATCTAAAATACAAAATTGCAGAATATTTAGATTCTTTACTGACTGATCCATTTGGATCAGAAGTGAATTTGGAGCTGATGGAAGAAATTCAATACCTAAAAAGAATAAAGCCTCATGCAATAATAACTACTAATTACGATCTTTTTCTTGAAAGTATTTTCACAGGATATAAACCAATAATAGGACAACAAATACTCAAAACGAATTTTATGATATATGGTGAAATACTCAAAATTCATGGATGTGTTTCAAACCCAACTAGTATGGTTTTAACTACAAATGATTATAAAGACTTTAATCGAAAAAAAAAGTACCTTAGCTCTAAATTATTAACTTATTTTGTTGAACATCCACTTCTATTTATTGGTTATAGCACAGAGGATCCCAATATAAAAAGTATACTATCAGATGTTGATGAAATTATATCATCGCAGAACAAAATAATTCCGAATATTTATATTTTGGAATGGGATCCAAATTTGAACCATGCCAATTACCCGCAAAGAGAAAAAATAATTTCAACTGATTTAAATAAGAGTATCGCGATAAAAAATATAACTGCTTCATCTTTTAAATGGGTTTTTGAAGCATTTGGAAACCTATGCAATATTCAATATGTTGATACTAAACTACTCAGAGCTCTTGTCGCAAGAACATATGATTTTGTCAGAACGGACATACCTAAAAACAGAATTGAATTAAATTATGAAACTTTAGAACATACTGTAAATAGTAAAGATGGGTTTGTAACATTATTTGGATTGACAAATGTGGATGATCCTTCTGCTTTCAATGCTAAGTATCCTTACACTTTGACTATGGTGGGTGAGAAACTTGGATTTTATAATAAAAAGGGTACTAAAGCATCTTGGAATAAAGTAGATGATTTGATTAAACAAATTAAAAAAGACAAAGGTGTGGATATTAAAGAAAGTGACAACCGTTATCATTTCAAAGTAAAGACTGGAGAAAAAAGCACAGCAAATAAATACTCTGATGAAGCTATTTCTTTATTAACAAAGGTAAGGGATAAAGTAGACTATTCCCTTGATATTAATTGATTTCTCTTCTTAAATGGCATTTTCTTTGATGCACAGATTTTATATTAAACGTGCATAAACGTGAGAACAAGTTTACAGAACTTTCAGCACACTGCCAAATAAAGGCACCTATTTTTCCAATAATATTTAACATTTTCAGGTGCAATTAAAATGATTAAGATGAAAATATCAAAATATTTATCCATTTAATCGGATACTTTCATCTTATGAACAATCATAGCGAAGCTGAAAGTTCAAGTCCTAATTCCGTCCACTGTGACGCCGATAAAATTCCAGGATGGAACGAAGACCTTGATCTGGCTTTTTCTGCCTACAAAGGCCCCTACACTCCCGGAAGAGTTGCATCAAGGCATAAAACGGTCTGCGAGGTCCTTGTCTCTGGAGCTGTCGTACAGGCTGGAATCTCCGGTGCGCTTCTGAAAATTGGGAAGCAGCCGGTTGTAGGGGATTTTGTCGTTTTGCTTGACCAGCCTGAACTGGGCTCACGCATGGTTGTGAACATTCTGCCCAGGCGGACCTGCCTCTCAAGAGGGGCAGCAGGAGACGGGGGCGGGGAGCAGGTAATTGCTGCAAATCTTGATACCATTTTTATCGTGACCTCCGTTGGTAAGGATCTCAACCTTCGAAGGCTTGAGAGGTATCTTGCCATTGTGTATTCTTCCGGTGCAAACCCTGTGATTTTACTTAACAAAATAGACCTTGAAGATAACCCAACCCGACTGGTAGAAAAAGTCCGGTCTATTGCAGGTGACGTGCCGGTTATTCCATTAAGCGCCCTTTCAAAAACCGGGCTTGACGAACTTAGCCCTTACCTCAACCCGGGGGAAACAGTTGCATTAATAGGTTCGTCCGGTGTCGGAAAATCCACGCTTATCAATGCTTTTCTTGGCGAAACCGTCCAGAAAACCGGAGATATCCGGAAAGACGATGAAAAAGGAAGGCATACAACCACAGTCCGCCAGCTCTTCCTGCTTCCGAATGGAGCGGTTCTTATAGACAATCCCGGGGTCAGGGAAATCCAGCTTGGGGATTCTGCAGACGGGCTTGAGAAAGCTTTTTCCGAGATCGTTGATGCAGCCCGCAATTGCAAGTTTAAAGACTGTACTCACCGGGACGAGCCGGGCTGTGCTGTACTGAAGGCGGTTGAAGACGGGATTATTCCTGAGGAACGGCTTGCCAGCTACCACAGATTAACTGAAGAACTCGTATTTCAGTCAAAGAAAGTGGAGATCGGGCTAAAGCGGCTTGAAAAAGAAAAATGCAGGAAAATAGCGTTGGATATTAAAAAATACAAGAAATCTACGGGGAAGCTGTAAGATGAAGCGTATTTCTAGGCAGGATCCATCAGGAGTTTATTAATCTCTTAATTTGTCAGTCGATTAGCATTGTATTGTGTTTATTGTGTTTATAGTTTTTATTTTACTGCCTCGGCATGCTGTGTGATTTAATCGACTGAAGCTAATCGACTGAATCATCATTTTTTGTTCTCTCTAAATAGCGCAATGCCTAAAAATAAACAACACTTTTTTAACTGCATAGGTTTCGTGAAAAGCACGAATCCAGATTTAGGAGGCACTTATATGGCAAGTAATGTTTATTTTGCAGACCTAAGGGCGAAAAATCCTCAGGAGAACACTATCAGCAAGATTCAGAGACTTTTTGACGAAGCAGGTTTTGCTGAACTTCTTGGAGAAGGTGATCTGACTGCAATTAAGATCCATTTCGGAGAGTATGGAAACGACGGATATATAAATCCGGTCTTTGTGCGGCAGGTTGTGGAAAAGATCCGGGCAGCCGGAGCAAAACCGTTTATTACGGACACAAATACGCTTTACTCAGGCAGCCGGCATAATGCAGTTGACCACCTGACTACAGCGATTGAACACGGTTTTGATTATTCTGTTGTCAGGGCCCCGCTTATCATATCGGACGGTTTGAAGAGCCAGAGTGCTGCAGATGTAGAGATCGGGAAGAAGCATTTCAAATCCGTAAAAATAGGGTCGGATATTGCTGCTGCCGATTCTATGATTGTGATGTCCCATTTCAAGGGGCATATAGTAGCCGGTTTTGGAGGGGCTATCAAGAACCTCGCTATGGGCTGTGCCCCAGCAGCCGGCAAAAAGGAACAGCATTTCAGGACAAGCCCGCATATAATTAAGGATAAGTGTATAGGCTGCCAAAAATGTGTTAAAATCTGTCCTGTAGGAGCTTCTTCTCTTCTGGGAGAAGTTTCAATGATTGAGCCCACTATCTGTATAAGCTGCGGGCAGTGTATGGAAGTATGTCCTGCGGGAGCTATAACTATAGATTGGGAACATGATATCCCGGAGTTTCTGGAGAGTCTTACAGAGTATGCTTATGGGGCAGTAAAAGGAAAAGAAGGGAAAGTAGGTTACATAAATTTCCTGCTTAAAATTACTCCTGATTGTGACTGTGTGCCCTGGAGTGATGCTCCTATTGTACCGGATATAGGAATTCTAGCTTCAAAAGACCCTGTTGCCCTTGACCAGGCAAGCTATGACCTTGTAAATAAGCAGAAAGGGCTCATTGGCTCCTCCCTTCAATGTAATCACGAAGCTGGAGCCGATAAGTTCAAAGGGACATGGCCAATGATTGATGGAACTCACCAGCTCAAGTACGGAGAAGAAATCGGCCTTGGAAGCCGTGAGTATGAACTGATTGAGATTTGAGTTATTTAACATCGGTTTAAATTTAACCGATTTAAAGAAATCAACTCTCAGTAACTTTTCCTTTTTATTAACTTATCCATAAAAAGTTCCGGATGTCAGTTTAATTATAAGGTTAGTTCTAATGTTAGCCCTCAGGTAAATACTCAGATTAATACTTAGATCAATTTCCAGATTGATACTTAGACTAATATTCAGATCAATTTTAGTTGACTAAATCTCAAATCTATTTTTTAAAAAGATAAATATAGCAGATGCCACCACTTAGTATATGAATTAATCTTACCCAACTTTACTGGAGATGAATTAGAGTGACCATCTGGGAATATGATGTTAAAGAGATAAGGTTCAGTGAGTGGTCAAAGGCAAAAGAAGATCTTAACAGCCTCGGGACTGAAGGCTGGGAGCTCATCAAATTTGCGGATGATATCGACGAAAACGGTATGATAGCAGCTGTTTTTAAAAGGTCGGTCGATTACGTTGATGCATCTCTATAATGTTCTTTTTTAAATTTATCGTTTTTATCCTATTTTTTTCTGTGTAAACTGCCATTTTAAGTGTTGGGCCTATAAGTTGTTTAGGTTTTCTTAATTTTTTAATTTTTATCTTAACCTGAGTTAAAAATTTATGATCTTTTCCTGTGAATAATGCTTCTTTTTCCTTGAGCAGTATAGATTTTCCATAGGTAACACCTTTTATTAACAATGCTTACTTATTTTGTTATAAGACAAAGTTTTAATCATATTAAATATTACTATATCTTAGAAAATTAATATCCAGATGGATAATTAATATCTAGATGGATAAAATTCAGAGTGACATGTGGAAAAGTAAGAATCAGGAGCCAGGGAATGGAAAATCAAATTGGAACTAAAGTAGAACCCGACAAGGAAGATTGTACACAAAATAAAGAGAGAAATCTGGAACTCAACAAACAAAATAAAGAGATAAATTTGGAACTCAACAAGCAAAATAAAGAGATAAATTTGGAACTCAACAAGCAAAATAAAGAGACATATGGGGTAAAAAGCCAACTGAGTACCGGAATAAAAGTAAAATATGGAAATGGAACTGGAAAAGCCGCTGAATTGATGCAAAAGCCTGAGATAAATTCCGACCGCTTTTTCAAGCTTATCGATTCTTCTATTCAGGGTTTAAAAGAGTACAAGCTGATTATTTCGGCTCTTGAGCTTGGAATGTTTGAAGCGCTCAAAACTCCATTATCCGCAAGAGACCTGGCTGAAAAACTTGGTTGTGATCCTCTGCTCATGCCTCATTTCTGTGGAGCTCTTTATAATCTTGGCCTGCTCGATCGGTTTGAAGAAGGAGCATTTGAGGAAGAGGGGAATGTACTGAGTAAGGAAAAAGCTGAGAAAAGAGACCTCGATTCCGAAGGCAGATATGGATATAAATCGGAAGACGAATCGGAAGAAAAATCGGAAGAAAAATCGGAAGATCGATCTGAATCCCAAATCCAGAGCGACGGAGCAAGAAACGGTACTGCCGTATACCTTGTTTCGGAGATAAGTGCTGCTTATCTTCTGGAAAGCTCTCCGTTTTCGCAGCAGCACTACCTTGCCGGAAGGCTAAGGAATGTCGAACTCTGGAATCATCTTCCTCAAATAATGAAAAGTGGACCTGAGATTTTCGAGAGAGGAACATATTTCCAAGAGGTTGTCCATTCCATGGCTGAAAACGCACGCTGTGGAATGCTTCAGGAAACCGTAAAAACCGTTACGGAACATGTTGATTTCGAGAAGGTCAAAAAGCTGCTTGACCTTGGGGGAGGGCATGGACTCTATGCTATTGCTTTTGCAAAACTGAACGAAAACCTTCGAGCCTTTGTGTTTGACCTGCCTCCTGTCACGGAAAAAACAAAAGAGTTTATTGAAGAGTACGGAGCGTCAAATGTAAGCGTAATTCCAGGAGACTTTTTTAAGGAAGAAATTGGGGATGAGTATGATCTTATCTTTTCTTCCTTTAACCCCGGAGGGAAAGTCCCTTCCCTTATCCCCAAGCTTGCCGAAGCCTTAAATCCGGGAGGAATTTTCGTAACCAGGCAGATGCCTGACGAGAAAATGGAATCCAGCCCGCTTCTCAGCCTTGACTGGAACCTCTGGACTTTTGAAGGGGTGAAAAAAGGAGGATCAGGTTACAGTTTCGAAAACAGTATTCCTTTCACCGAATATATAGGAATGATTGGTAATTACGGGCTTGAAGTCTTCCATCAACTTGATATGAAGGACGGATCAAGAATTGTATTTGCGCGGAAAGCAATCTGAAATTGTGTTTGCGTGGAAAGCAATCTGAACTTTGCAGGAAAAAATTATAGTCCCTAATGTAAGATTTGCATTTACTTTATAACGAAGACACGGAAAACGCAAAAGAATTGACTCCCTATTTACTTTATTCTATATTTTCCTTGCTTTCCGTGGTTAACCTTTCACTTAACATTGGTGAAGAAATTCTGGTTTTTAGCTATGAATTGTTTAGAGTTATTGTTTTCTCTAACGAAATTTAGAGCGGGAGTGCGAACATACACGCTGCTTGCAGCGGAGTGTGCCAGCACAACTTTAATTTCTTCCTGCGGAGCTGGAAAAATCTGAAACAGCAATGTTATTATGCTGTAAAACAATTTCTAAATGGGGATTGCTGTGATAAAAGAAGCCATGTTCTACGAGAAAATCGGAGACAATAAAGTACATTGCAGACTCTGCGCCCAGAGTTGCAAAATTTCCCCGGGAAAAAGGGGCTTTTGCGGGGTCAGGGAAAATAGGGATGGAGAATTATACACTCTTATTTACGGGACGGTTTCAAGCGAAGCAGTTGACCCTATCGAAAAGAAACCGCTTTATCACTTTTATCCGGGATCTTACGCTTATTCAGTCGGGTCAATAGGATGCAATTTCCGCTGCAAACACTGCCAGAACTGGTCGATTTCCCAGGCTTGCCTGGAGGACGCTTACACAACGGATATTCCGCCTGAAGAGCTTATTCAAAGGGCCCTCCTCTCACGTTCAAGCTCAATTGCATGGACCTATAATGAGCCCACTATCTGGCACGAATACACATACGATTGTGCAAAACTGGCAAAAGCCTCAGGGCTTGCAACAGTCTATGTGACGAACGGGTATATGACTCCTGATGCCCTGAGGCACATAGCACCCTATCTGGATGCCGCAAACATTGATATCAAGGCTTTCACTGAAAAATTCTATCATGATGTCGCCAGCGCAAAACTGGCTCCTGTGCTCGAGGCTTCTGCTCTTGCAAAACAGCTCGGGATCCATGTAGAGATTACAAACCTTATTATCCCCGGAGTAAATGATTCTCTTGATGAGCTCAGGGAACTTTCAAAATGGGCATATAAAAATCTGGGGCCTGAGACTCCCCTGCATTTTACCCGTTTCCATCCCCAATATAAAATGCAGAACCTCTCTCCAACACCTGTGAAAACCATGCAGGAAGCCTGTAAAATCGCAACCGAGGAAGGGATGAAGTATGTTTACATGGGCAACGTCCCTGGCAGTGAGCGCAATAATACTTTTTGCCCGAACTGCGGAAAAATGCTGATCAAAAGAGGCTTTTTCGAAATTGAAAATTACGATATTACCTCAGAGAAAACCTGTCCTAAATGTGGGGAACATATTCCCATTGTAGGTGAATATGTCGGCACAAAACAGGTACCGTACGAATACTAATATTAAATGCATATAAAAACTAAAATCGAAAGAAGAGAGAAATTTTAGGGCAAACCTCCGAATGACTAAAAAGATAGTCTCTAAAAGGAGGTCTGTCATTATATTTCAGAAAAAATATTTCCAGTACCCTTCCTGAAATATTTTTTGAATTCCTTCTCGCAGGGAAGGGGTATATTTCTCGGGTTCAGCTTTGATGGTTCCATGCAGTTCTTCAAGTTCAACCCATTCCACAGACATGGCTTCTTCCGGGTCAGGACGGATTAAGTTCACAGTTTTTTCCGAACACAAACCTGAAAATACCGTGTGGAAGGCTCCTTTGTTTTCGAATATGCATGGGATTTTAAATAATTTCCGGAATGGAACCGAGATTCCTATTTCTTCAAGCATTTCCCGTTCCATGCAGGCTTCATAAGATTCGTCTGCTACAGTACCGCTTACCGAATAGGTATAACGGCCCGGATACCACCGTTTTTTAGGCGACCTTTTCTGAATAAGCATCTTATTTTCAGGGTTGAGCAGAATAAGGTGAGCAGCCCTGTGAATGTGCTTTCCCGAATAAAACTCTTCTCGCTCGCGCAGCCCAAGAAAGTTATCGTTTTTATCAACTTCACTTATCAGCTCTCCCACGAAAACACTCCTGTTTGTTGGATTGTCCCACTAATCGGTTCGGTTGAGTATAAAAAGAAAGAATTTAGATTAGAATAAAAATGAAAAATGACAGGCTTCAATAAGAGGCTAAACCTGAATTAAATGCCGTGAAAAGAAAAGAGAAACTCACTTTTCAGGTGAAACTCACTTTTCAGGTATCTTCAGGGTTCAGAAACTTCTTTTGGCCTTTCTGTGGATTTCTGGATCTCATCCAGAAGCTGGTCGTCAGTCTTGCCTCTTATGTCAATCCCAAGATTCTGGGCGGTTTCCTGTAACTTAGTCTTTGGAGTTGCAGGCTCTTTTAAGGATTTCTCAAATTCCCTAAGGTTTTGTTCGGATTCCTTCTGAGCTTTTTTGAATTCTCCCACCGAACTTCCCATGGATCTGGCTAATTCAGGAAGTTTAGCTGCGCCAAAAAGGAGCACAACTACTGCAAAAATCATTACGAGTTCATTTGTGCCTATCATCGCTTGACCTCAAGCTTTTCGTTTTCTTAAATAAATATAATTTAACAGATAATAATGATCTGAATATTGTAAATATCTATAAAGCTAAGATTTTTTATGTTATATAAAGTTTCTATTTTCATTTATTATTTTTAATATATTATATATTTAACTCTTTTAACTTTGTCTCTTTTCCTAATTATATTTCTTCCTTTTGAGTCTTCTACGCAGATCTATCTCCTTTATCTCAGCTTGATCCCAGGATTTCAGCTTTTCCGGTGATCTTCCGGTTCAGAAAGAGATTTTCCGGCTTCCGGTTTATCTTCTAGGTCTGTACCGGTTTTCACTGTGTCGGTTTTCAGTTCTGTGTCGGTTTTTATTTCTTTACTGCTGCTTGGAGTGTCCTTTTGTTCTTTCTCTTTCTCTATGGGAGTCGCTGTATTCCCAGCCTTTCTAGTGTAAACATCGAATTGATTGAGTTCAAGCTCGGCAGCGCGCTGGGCTTTTTTAAATTCTCCCATTGCACCTCCTAAAGACCGTGCAAGCTCAGGAAGCTTCTGGGGCCCAAAGAGAAAGAGAGCAGCAACGATAATTGCTATCAATTCAGGCGTACCTATCATATTTGGTTATTATCAACAATCTAATATAAAAGTTCTTGTAAAAAGATTAATGAACGGCCTTAACCTGGAAACTTATTAGAATCCCCTGTATTTAAACAAGAAACGATTTAATTAGATCTGCAACTAGTCCTCAAAATAGCCGAACTAACAGCAGGCTGAACTCAAACAGGACTCCCAGTAAAAGCGCTACAACAATCTGTGCAATAAAAGTCGGGTCAGGGGAAAGAAATAGCGAAATTGCCATAATACCACTGTAGACCAGTATTCTCTGCTTTTTGAGTGTCTGATATTCAACAAGCCCCATTTTCACGGCAAAAACCACAAGCAGTGGAAGCTGGAATACAAGCCCGAAACCTGCCAGGATCGTGGTTACGGCTGAAAGGGTATTCTGAACTGAAAGCTGCGCTGTAGCCATATCGCCTGAGTAAAGGAGAATGTACTTGAACATCACAGGCAAGACAACAAAATAACCTATAGCGGTCCCGAAAATGAAAAGCAAGAAAGACGCCGGGATGACTTTGAGGAAAAAGCGCTTCTCATGCGGATAAAGCCCTTTGCCTGCAAACCTGTAAAGCTGGTAAAAGAGCTGCGGAATCGAGATCGCAAGGGCAAAGACCAGACAGAGCTTGAGGCGAGCAAAGGTCCATTCTAGGGGTGAGTATGCTGTCATATAAGTGTCAGTACTTATAAATTCCTTCCAGACAAGTAACATTCCTTTCGCCGAAAATGGGAAAGAGATAATTATTCCCAGAAAAAGCCAAATTAAAACAATTGCCAGTCGATTCCTTAGCTCGATAAGGTGGGCCACAATTGGTTCTTCGACATCTCCCGGAACACCGGAAGTATATGAGTTCACCCCCGAAGCTTTTCCGGCAGAAGTTGCTGTTCCGTTGCCTGTGTGCTGTGAGTTCATTTTTTCCGCTCTTACGTGTACTGAATAAATATATTAATATTAAAGTATGTTAAGTATGAATCTAAAACCTTTCTGAGATGTTCCGATTTTCAGGTGTAAAAGATATCTTCACGATCCATTTTACAATCCTTCTTCACAATATCTTTCTACTATATATTTACGTGCTGATAGCTTCAGAGATTAACATTTATGGCACTGAATCAGTATATATAACCAATTAAAAATAATTAATATAACCTGATTAAGATAATTTGATTAATATAGTTATCGGAATTAATATAAGTTAACTAAGGTAATTTGTGTAATATAATTATGATACCAGAGAACTAAATTAAGATAATTAATATAATCTGGTTGAGATAACTGAGAACTTAATTAAGACAACTGATAGCTTGATTAAGATAATTAATGTAATCTGATGAATTGTATAATCAGATTCAGATAATTAATATAATATACTCGTTATAAATAATATAATCTATTAAGGTAACCATTGCTATTAATCTATTAAAGTAATTTCTATTTCCCGATACTTGAACACCATTGTTTCCGTACTTGAACTTAATGACTTCCTTCAACTGAATTTCTCCTGAATGGCTGGAAGTTTCAGGAAATCTTTGAAGGATTCCATGAAAAAAACTGGATAAACCCAAAGCGAAAAAACAAAATAGGTAAAAGGAAAGTTGATGATAAAATCACCTCTTTGAATTAATGTTCCCTTAAATGAGACATCGAACTTTCTTTTGCTTTTCCGGATAGGTACTCCATATGTCTGAAGCCATTGAAAATCTCAGTGTAATCCTACTGACCCTGCGAAATAAGTTACTTGTCATTGCCGGGGTCCTTATCACAGCGATCATTCTCTCTTTCCAGTTTACTGAACCCCTCATAGAGAGGATGAAAGAAGATCTCCTCCCAGAGGGCGCAAAACTCGTTTATGTTTCCCCTCTGGAAGTAATGATGCTGGAGCTTAAGCTCTCGATAATAATCGGGACGCTCATTACCCTGCCTCTCATTGCATTTTACATATACAGGGCAATTTCGAGGCGGTATTCAGTTCAGGTTCCGATTAATATAGGAAAAGGCCAGTTTGTTGTACTGGGTATTTCTGCTGTCATCATGTTCATCCTTGGGGCTTCGTATGCCTATTTTTTCATGCTGCCTATATTCCTCAAGTATCTCTATATGGATGCAGCCAGTTCAGGGGTGACTGCGACTTATTCGATCTTCAAATTTATCTCATTCGTAGCTTCAGGCACGGCAATGTTCGGCCTGGTTTTTGAACTTCCGATAGTGCTCACCTTCCTTACCCGAAATGGATTTGTAAAATACAGGACACTTGTAACCTATCGAAAGCACCTTTATGTCCTTATTATGATTATTGCAGCTGCCATTACTCCGGGAGCTGATGTGCTCAGTCAGATGATGATTGCCGTGCCCATGGTAATATTCTTTGAGATCAGCCTGGTGATTGTCCGGATACTTGGAGTTAAGAATAGCCTTCCCAAGCCTGAGACTTCCGCATCGACATTCGGGATTACAAGAAGGAATTAAAGAAAATTAAAAGCTTAAACGAAAATGAGAACTGGAAAATAAAAAGAGTTAAAGAGTAGAAATAAGAACTTAAGAATGAGAGAAAAAGAATTCAAGAATAGAAATAAAAGTTCAAGATTGAATACAGGCGTGTTTGGGGGTGATATGATGATAGTTGAGAAAGCAACCCAAACACGCCTCTCATCATTCTTTTCCGCACTCGCCTATCAGCTTATATTTGGTTTTGACAGCACTTAAGATTATCGAAATTAATTTTATAAAACAGTTTTTTTGGCTATTTTTTAGACTACCGTTCACAAAATGTCGACTGCTAATAGTCCTACTGTCTGAATTCTTTCAATGTACTCAGGATAATCTTATTTAACAGAAACCTTTATTTGAAGAGATCATGGAGCCGCAGCACGTAAAAGCAAATATCCAGGTAATTGCCGCATCCGTCATATACGGATTTTCAGGAATTTTTTTCATGTATGTAAAGAACATGTCCGCAGGAGCTGTTGTGTTTTACCAGCTTCTTTTTGGGCTTCTTGCACTTGCAGGTTATCTGGCAGTTACCGGAAAACTATCAGGAATCAGGCTCCGGGGAAAAAGAAAAACCCTGATGCTGCTTGGGGCCCTCAATGCAGGCGCAATGGTCTCTTATTACATGGCTGTGAGCTTTACTAATGTCTCAATATCCGTACTTCTGCTTTATACGGCTCCGTTTTACGTTTTGCTGCTCGCCCCTATCTTCCTGAAGGAGAAACATAACAAAAAGAGCCTTCTTGCCTTGATTCTCTCTCTTGCGGGTGTAGTAATTGTGATCGGCCCTGAAAACCTTGTTTCTGGATCGGGAATTGAGCCAGAATATCTTGCTGGGGTGCTTATGGGCCTTTTTTCAGGCCTTTTTTACGCCTGCGTTACTATCACTTCTCGTTATCTCAGGAACGAGTATTCAGGTTTAGAACAACTTTTTATCTCAACCTTCGTAACGCTTGTATTATTACTTCCTTTTGTAAAACAGGCCTCAGTAACTGCTCTTGTTGAGAACCTGCCTGTTCTCCTCTTTCTAGGGGTAACAATCACTTCAGTGGGTTCGATTCTTTACTTTACAGGGCTTTTGCACGTCAAAGCCCAGAATGCAAGCATACTTTCCCTGCTTGAACCTGTAAGTACGATTTTTTTCGCTTACCTACTCTTAAAAGACCCTATATCCGCTGAAACCCTGCTTGGCTGTGTCCTTATTCTTTCCAGCTCTCTCCTGGCAAGCCTGGAGGAGGAAAGCAAAACCGAAAACGAACCTGTTTTCAGGGAAAAACTGCCTGCAGGTCCTGAGCTTGCTGAATGCTGGGAAAAGTAATTTGAATAGATCGAGTCCAGTAAGCTTTTTTTGAAAAAGCTTGCTCGAAAATCCCCAAGCAGTGGTGTGGTCAACCGACGTAAAGGTTGCGTTTGAGCTTGAGAGCCTTATCTCCAACTCCTAGCGACGGCGTAACCGGCGCAAAGCAAACCTTTTGAGAATAGGCATGACCTAAAACCTCTAGTAGTGGTATAATAAACTGACTAGATGTTTGCACTCAAGAGGGCTGAAGTATAACGAAAATACGAATAATCGTAATTTTTAGAAAAGCTCTAATAGTAGGGAAATAGTTCTCAGATATAACAAAGAAAATATTCTCAAATGTATTATTCTTAAGTATATTATTCTTAAAGGAGCTCCTCGCAATCCGGATTTTATTTTTTTCTAATTATAGCTCTGTTTCCGGGCAAACAGGATAAAATTTATTAGCACATGTTTTATTCTATCAATCTTAAATATATTTAACTGATTGTTTCAAAAGGGCCTGGTATTCTTATGGTAGACGTAGTTAAGGAATTGGAAGCCCTGAGGCAGAATTTACTTGATCTGTCCCTTAGAAATAACCTTCTCAATTACCGCCCTTCCCAGAAAAGGACTATCTCGATCACAGGCTGGAAGCCAGAGGAAATTTACGAGCTCTTTGTTCTCCAGGAAAAATCAATGAGGTTCAGGGCAACAGCCCAGTTAAGAAAAGGCAGGAAAACTGGAAATGGAGAGGAAGGCGAAGCTTCGGAAAAGGAAAACCGGCTTTTGAAAACAATAGGAAAAATCCTGGTCTCCGAAGACAAACCCCAGCCTTCCCGCTCCGAGCAGTTCCTAGAAACTCAGGATGACAGCGAGACCCTTAATAAAAAGCTCTTTTATGTCTTTAATCAGGCAAACTCCATATTTGAAGAACAGGGATATCCTGTGCTCTACCTTGCTCTTGGCTTTCTACAGTGGAGTGATAACCGATCGGCCGTAAAAAATCTGAAAGCACCCCTTCTCCTTATCCCTGTCGAACTCAAACGCATAGGAAAAGGCAGGATTTTCAGTATCCAGTGGACAGGAGACGAGATTTTTACCTCGATTACCCTTCAGGCTAAAATGAAAGAATTCGGGATCATGCTTCCCGAATATGAAATGCCTGAGGAAGCTGCAGGAATTGAAGAATATTTCAGGGCTGTATCCAGAGAAATTCATGGGAAGAAGGACTGGAAGCTTTTACCTGATATCTGCCTTGACCTTTTTAACTTCAAAAAATTTGTCATGTATAAGGATCTTGACCCTGCAACCTGGCCTGAAGACATGTCTCCTGCAGACCATCCCCTGGTTCAGAAAGTCTTTAACCCTGAAGGCCCTCAATGTGAGGTTTCCGGTTTCCTGGAAGAAGAGGTTGACCTGAAACTTTCAGCAAAAGATACTTACCAGATAATGGATGCCGACTCTTCCCAGATCGCAGTCATTGAAGATGTGAAAGCCGGAAAAAACCTTGTTGTTGAGGGCCCGCCTGGAACTGGCAAGTCCCAGACGATTGCAAATACTATTGCGGAACTTATTGCTCAGGGAAAAAGCGTACTTTTTGTGAGCGAAAAAATGGCTGCTCTTCAGGTTGTAAAAAGCAGGCTGGATTCGGCAGGCCTGGGAGAGCTCTGCCTGGAAATCCACAGCAACCAGACCCGCAGAAAAGCCGTGCTTGAAGAACTGCAAAAAACCCTGAATCGCGAAGCACCTGCGCCTATACGCCCTGACAGGGATATCAATGAACTCGAAAAACTAAAACATGAGCTAAATCAGTATGCCCTGTCCCTTGGGGAACCTGCTGGAAAACTCTACCCAAGCCTCTATACCCTTTACGGTATAAGGGAAAATACAAGGGCTTATTTTGAATCAAAAGGCCTGAAAATGCCTGCTTACAAATTTCAGGAGCCTGAAACCTGGGACCCTGAAGCCTGGACCGATGCAGTGGCTGTTCTGGAAAAACTTGGTCAGATCCTTCCTTTTCTTGGGGCGGTCCGAAAAAATCCCTGGTACGGCTGCGATCCAGGGCTTGTACTTCCTTCGGACTTAGGGGAAATCGAATCCCTTACAGATGAATGCGCTACGGCTTTTGATTACCTGGAAAGCGCCATAAAAAATCTTAATGACCTTTCTGCAACCTCAAAGCCCGCAACTCCTGAGGGAATTACAACCGTAATCAATGTCGCAAAATTTCTTGGGAACTCAAAACACCTGCCTGAAAAAATGCTTCAGAATTCTGAATGGGAATCTGAAAACTCAAAAACCGAATCCGATGCTCTGGTTTCAAAACTCAGACGATACATCGAGCTCAAAACTTTTGCGGAAAAAACTTTTCGCCCTGTGGTCTTTGACCTTGATACCACTAAATTTGAGGATCTTTCCAGCAATTTCCTTAAATTTTTAAACCCTAAATACAGGAAGCTCAAAAAGGAGATTTCAGCCTGCTATATCTCACGAGTGCCTTTAAGGGACAGTAAAATCTTGCTTGACCTGGCCTACCTTTCCGAATATAAAGCCCTCAGACTGGAACTTGAAAGTTCGGGTGCAAAAGGCAAAAAGTACTTTGGGGATTACTGGAAAGACTTGGAAAGCGATCCTTCCCTTCTTGAAGAGTGCAGCCAACAGATAATACTCTTCCGAAAATACCTGAAAGAGGGCACTCTTACAGAAAGGAGTTTCAGGCTTATAGGATCTGGAATTGACGGCCCGGCCCTTGAATCCTCGATCAGCCGTGTACTGGCTGCAAAGCAAGAATTTCTGGAGGCGCTTGAGAAAGTTGGAGCTCGCATAGGTGCAGATTTCGGGAAAATGTTCGCAGACGGCCTGGAAGTCGCAAAGCTAAATTCGTTAAAAGCCCGTGTAACCAACTGGAAAAACGAGACTTCATCCCTGGTATTATGGAGCCAGTATCTCGGATACAGGCAAGCCTGTCTGGAAACAAAGGCAGCCCTGATAATGGAAGACCTTGAATCTGGAAAAATCGCGGTTTGTGACGCGATCCCTGCTTTTGAAGGCAACTATGCTGAGATTCTCCTGAATCGTACCTTCAGGGAAAGGCCTGCACTTTCAGCTTTCATCCGGGAACTCCATGAAGGCAAGATTGAAAAGTTCAGGGAACTTGACAAAAAGGTCCTGATGGAAAACAGGAACAGGATCACATGTTCGGCTTATGAGGAAACCCCTAAATTGGCTTCAGGCGCGTCAAGAGCCTCAGAAGTGGGCATTCTGCTTAACGAATTCAACAGAAAAAGAGGGCATATGCCGATCCGTACCCTAATGAAGAAAGCAGGCGGGCTGATCCAGAAAATCAAGCCCTGTTTCCTGATGAGCCCGCTTTCTATTGCCCAGTACCTTGATCCAAGAAGCACCCGTTTTGATGTTATTATTTTTGACGAAGCTAGCCAGGTCAGACCCGAGGATGCAGTTGGCGCTCTCCTTCGCGGAAATCAGGTAGTAGTAATGGGGGACTCCAAGCAGCTTCCTCCTACTGATTTCTTCGATAGCGTACTCGACTCTCCGGAGAGAGAGCCCGATTATTCCGTTACTGCAGGAGATATGGAAAGTATCCTGAATGTGTGCAAACACAGTTTTCCGGTAAAGACTCTGCGCTGGCACTACAGGAGCAGGCACGAGTCCCTAATTGCAATCTCAAACCAGGAATTTTATGATAATCGCCTCTATTTTTATCCCTCCCCCATGCAAAAAGACGAAAAACTCGGGCTGAAATTCGTGCATCTTCCGGAAGCGGTTTATGAAAGGGGAAAAAGTGGAGCCAATCGAGTAGAAGCAAGAGCTGTTGCAAGGACAGTTTTCGAACACTTCAGCAGGTATCCCGATAAAAGCCTTGGGGTCGGGACATTCAATATTAAACAGCAGGAAGCTATCCAGGAAGAAATCGAGGCTTTGATTAAAGTAAATCCGGTTTTTGACCTCAATTCTGGGAACGGAAAAGGTGAGCACTTTTTTGTTAAAAATCTAGAGACTATCCAAGGTGATGAGAGGGATGTTATACTGCTGAGTGTAGGTTTCGGCTTTGACGGCAACCAAAAACTCTCCCTTAACTTCGGTCCTCTAAATCGTGAGGGAGGGGAAAGACGCCTGAATGTTCTCATTACGCGAGCCCGGGAAAAATGTGTCGTTTTTGCGAATTTTACCTCAAGAGACTTAAATCTGGAGGAAAATACACCATTCGGGCTTCGGGCCCTCAAAATCTTCCTTGAATTTGCAGAGACTGGCAGGCTTTCCTTACATGTAAACAGCAGAGGGGCCGTTGATTCGCCTTTTGAAGAGGCGATCTCCGATTTCCTGGCAGAAAACGGCTGTGAAGTCCACAGGCAGATCGGCTGTGCCGGATACAGGCTTGATCTTGCAGTCCCCAACCCCGCCCATCCAGGACAATATATTCTTGGAATCGAGTGTGATGGAGCAAGCTATTATTCCCTGCATGTTGCACGAGACCGTGACCGCCTACGCCAGCAGGTGCTCAAAGGACTTGGCTGGAAAATCTACCGGGTCTGGTCAACGGATTGGTACCTACATCCAAAAGAGAGTAGGGAAAAGCTACTTGAAGCTGTGAAGGAGGCTATAAAACAGGCAAAAGTCAAAGCAAAATCTGAAATCGAGCTCGAGGTTCCGAAGATTAACAAGCCTTCTGCCTGGGCTGAACCCGTAAAGAAAAGTCCTTCAGGACAGTTTTCTAATTCCCCTGCTAATTCGGGTTTATTCGCAGTTCCTGTTTTGCCTGCAGTGAGTGTGGCGAGTGAAGGAGGAGATGAACTTGAAACTCGATTTTATAACAGATCCTCCCTTCCGGAAACTTTTGAAACTGAAATTCTTCCAGAGACCTCCTTTGAAGCCGAAGCTGAAGAGTCCTATTCAGGCTCATTTTTTAAACTAGAAGAAGGACTTACAGATCCTTCAAGCATGGATTTCCTGCCAGAAATGGATACAAGAGCCAGATCGATGGCTTTAGTTGCTGACGAAAACTCCCGCAAGAAGCCTGTAAGAAGGTCAAAAAAATCAAAAGTCCTTAAATTCAGCGTAGATCCCCGTTCTAATGAAGGCGAAACCCGACTCATACCTGAGCCAGAGCCTGAGAAAGTTAGTTTTTTCCAGGCTTATCCTGAGATTGATTTCAGTGCAGGCCCTGAAAAGAAAAAAAAGCGCAAGCGAATTAATGAGTTTGAATATATCTACGGTTCAGGTGGCTATTTCGAATCCGAGTCTGAATCCGAGGAAGACAACTATGCAGACGAAGGCGACAGTTATACAGGTATATGGGATTCGGAAACTCAAATCGAGACCGAAGCCGAACCTGTAATTAAGCCTGACACAAAACAGAGAGCTCAGGTTCAGCTAATTGAGCCCACTCTCGAAGATACATCTAAGGCTGAAACTAGAACCCCTAAGAGACCTCTTTCAACCCCAGTTGAAAAAATAAGGAAATTTCCTAAGGGATCCGATACTGAAAGCTCCTTAAAATTCAGAGCATATAACACCGGATCAAGAAATGTTGAAACACCAGACATTCCGCAAAAAAAATCTGATCCAGAAATTCCACGAAAAGAGCCTGAAAATCTGTCCGGAAAGACCGATTCTTTCGAGACTGCCGTACCTCTTTACCAGGCCTGCCTTTCCTCAGGACTTCCGCAATCAAGCGATCTTTCGGAGGTTTCAGATAAGCAGCTTGAGGAGGCAATTATACGGATCATCGCAGTTGAAGGCCCCATTCATGTGCAACTCCTTTTACAGCGAATGAAATTACATGCAGGAATTCCCCGAATGCTCTGGAAAATCAAGCAGAAGATAATTGATATTGCAGTTCTTGCCGAAAGTTCCGAAAAAATCCGGGTCAAAGGAGAATTCTACTGGCCAGTTTCGGAACCTACCTGTCTCCTGCGCAGGCATGATGGAGACACTTCTGCAAAAATTGAGTGGATCTGTGATGAGGAAATAAAAGAAGCTATTCGTTTTGTCCTGAACAGCCAGTATTCAACCCCTCTTGAAGATCTTATTGTCCAAACCTCAAGAGTACTCGGGATAAAAAGTACACGCAAAAATACCTGGGAAAGAATTGAAAAACTTATACAGGCAGGAATAGAGAATAAGGAACTGACTCTCCTGCCTAATGAAATGATTTATTTTGTTGAGTGAGAGAGGTTTTTCAGAAAATAGGATTTTCTAAAAGCTATTTTTTCGTAAAAATCTTATTCCTTATTTTTAGTTTCTATGTTATTTTCTTGTTATTTTCTTGTTATTTTCTTGTTATTCTCTATTTAGACTTGCTATTTTTGATTTTTCATTGTTAAATCCTAATTTTTATATAAGAGTAATTTTATTGTTTTGTAGATAAATTCGTGGAGAAGTTTTTGCTGAAAATTGAAGCTTGTGATCCCCGCCAGTAAGCTTTATTTAGGTTTATTTTGTAGAACAAAAAATCCGAGAGAAATAAAGAATTAATTTGAAGCTCACAGAAATTAGTTTTGTAAAAACTTCTATGTGGCTAAAAATATTGCTTAAAAATATTATGTAAAGAGCTTTGTTTCAATTTGCTGTCAATTTCAGTCAAATCTTCCTCTATTATTGAAACAGGGTCTAAATTAGACTTGATGAGTATAAACTTGGTTTCAGAACTTCCGTAAATCGTAATTTTACAGATAAGCTGAAGCACTGTTTAGGAGAAAACGGTAATGTCCAATAAACTGGATCTCTCAATCGTAATCCCAGTTTGTGATGAAGGAGAAAATGTAGAGGAATTATATGATGAATTGCATAGAGTTCTCTCCCGGCTGGGGAAAAAATATGAGATCATTTTCGTAGATGACGGATCTATAGATGATACTTTTAAGAAATTACAGGCAATCAAAGATAGCACAGTCAAGCTTATGAGGTTCCAGAGGAACTATGGAAAGGCTGCGGCGCTCTCATGCGGGTTCAGGAAATCAAAAGGAAATATTGTTATTACTATGGACGGCGATCTGCAGGATGATCCCAAAGAAATACCAAGATTTCTTGAGAAACTAGAAGAATATGACGTGGTTTCAGGCTGGAAGAGTAAAAGACAGGACCCTGTTTCAAAGACTATTCCCTCAAAATTCTTCAATGCGTTGACCCGGTTTATCACAGGAGTCAAAATTCATGACTTTAACTGTGGATTCAAAGGTTATAGAAATTATGTTGTAAAGAATATAAAATTATATGGAGAATTCCATCGCTATATTCCAGCTCTAGCTCACTGGAAAGGATATACTGTTGGAGAAATCGAAGTTGAACACCATCCCAGAGTTCATGGAGTATCTAAATATGGGGTTGAAAGGCTTTTTAAAGGCTTTCTGGATTTGATTACAGTCACATTTTTGAATATATACAAGAAAAGACCTCTTCACATCTTTGGAGGTATAGGCTTCTTACTGATATTCTCAGCAATAGTCATAAGCCTGCACCAGGTCTCTCTCTGGATCAAAGGCATCAGGATAGGAGACAGGCCTCTGCTAATGTTGAGCATATTACTCATGGTAATTGGAGTTCAGTTTATTTCCATTGGTCTGATAGGAGAACTGATCACAAACTCCAGAAATAACGACGATTATATTATAAAGTACGATAGCTATGAACTGGAAAACGATAGGTAAGGCTGCAGTCAGTTTGGGGCTAATGCTTTACCTTATAGCCAAACTTGACCTAAGAGCGATCTACGAGACCTTTACCCAAATGGATCTGACATTGCTTTCTCTCTCATTACCTTTTATTGCTCTGATGTACCTGATAAAAGCAAGAAAATGGCAGGCTTTGCTTGATTGTATAAATGTTCAAATCCCAGTAAGACGATCACTTGAAATAATCTTAATAGGTAATTTTTATGGAGCTCTTACTCCAGGCAGAGCAGGAGAAGTTTCAAGAGCTTTTTATTTAGATGCTGAGAGATCCAAAAGCATACCAACCGTAATAATGGACAGAATTATAGATATGATCTGTCTTCTGGTCTTGAGTGTACTATCTATAGCTTTCTTCTTTAATGATCGAAATTTAATTTATCTAATGACGCCTATGATAATGATTTTTATCGCTGGCATATTCGTTATCACAAATGAAAAGATAGTAACTTTTATTATTGGGATATTTTCAAAAAAAGATGAATTCAAAGAAAATTATATTAGAACGATAAGAGAAATCACTGGAAACAAAAAAGCTATTTTTTCTGTTTCTGCACTAACTCTTGAATATTACATATTAAATTTATTTGTATATTGGATTGTCATAAAATCCTTAAATCCCGCATTAAACAGTTTACTTACCTTTTCTCTTCCAATAGTAGTAGTTCTGGGCAATTTTCCAATTTCTATATCAGGATTTGGAGTTCGAGAATTTGTAAGCGTTACAATATTCAAACTATTAAATGAAAGTTCTACATATGGGTTCTCCTGCTCTATAGTTCTATATTTCCTGACTACATTACTACCAGCAGTGTTTGGATTCATGCTCACTTTAAGAAAAAAACCTTGAAATTTCGAGGATTTAGGTAGAATTTATAAAAAGGGATCTGGCTATTCAGGGAGCATATATGAAATTTCGTTTAAAAAAACAGTTTCGATCTTGTTATAGCAGCCAAAGTACTGGAACACCTAGAAAAACCGGAATTAGCTTTAAGAGGTTCGTAGCTGTTTCCCTGGACTATGGTTCTATGCAAAAAATAAATTATTAGCGTTCACTCACTATTGAAGTTTATCTACTATTAGAATATTATTAAATTTACTTTAAAAAACTAGAATAATAAATATTCAAAAAACGGGAGACAATTTAGTGGAACCAGGAAAAACATCTAACCCGGAAAAAAATCGAGGTTTTAAGAATAAGCATTTTTACAATTTACGGGAATATTCTCTGGCGGGAATCTCATATACCCTTTTGACAATTATTCTTACTTATCCTGTCCTGTTTAAGATAAAAACCGATATTCCTGGAACGGGAGCGGATTCGTTTCAGTGGATGAGAATCTTATGGTACACAAAAATACCAATACAGGAAGCAGACTTAGCGGCTTTTACGCATGACCATCTCCTTTTTTATCCAAACGGCATAGAATCAATGCCCTTTTCATCAGCCTTCAATCAAATGCTCTATGTATTGATTTCTCCATTTTTAGAACTACACGTCATATACACGATATTGTGGCTCTTAACCTTTATAATCGGAGCTATTGGTGCGTATCTGCTGGTAAAGTACCTTACGGATAATAAATATGCTGCTTTTCTTGCAGGACTTGTATTCGCATTCTCCCCATACCATTTTTCCAGAGGACTATACTTTTTCGGAGCAGCGACAGTTCAGTGGATACCCTTTTGTGCGCTGTATCTCATGAAAACCATTAAAGAAGAAGGAATCAAGAATCCGATCCTAGCAGGAATCTTTTTTATTCTGGTGACAATGAGCGACCTGCAGTATCTGGTCTTTATGGGGATCTTTGCAGGGCTAGTATTTTTATACGATTTTTACCTGACTTTCAGGGCCGAGAAAAACTTCACTCTTTTAGTGAAAAAGATAGCTAAAAATTACTTCATTTTTGGCGGGGTCGCTTTTCTCGGAGTACTGCCTTTGACCATCAATGAAATACTTATTGCTCTTTCAAATCAAAACTTCTTAAAGCCAAGCATGGCTGAGATTCCCAAATTATCAAACGATTTGATGAGCTTTTTCCTGCCGTCTCATTTACATCCGTTATTTGGTCAGTTTACATCAGACTTATATTCGAATATACCGAGCTGGCCTGCTGAAAGAGTGAACTTTATAGGATATACTGTTCTGGGGCTTTCAGCCCTTGCATTCCTTAAATCAAAGAGAAAGCCTGACATAAAGTTCTGGTTAATATCTGCATTTTTCTTTACAATAATTAGCTTAGGACCCATATTACACTTTAACGGCGCATTTTCTTTCACGAACTTCAATCTGGAAATCCCGCTTCCATATGAGATACTATACAATACGGTTCCCTTCCTGAAAAACTGCAGGACAGTTGGCAGGTTTTTTGTTATTGCAACCCTTGGATACTCTGTTCTCGCAGGATACGGTTTTTCGGAATTACTTAAGTATAAGCCCGATAGAAAAAAGCTTATCTTTACAATAGTTGGTTTCCTGCTGATTTTTGAATACTTATCTATTCCATATCCGACCGCACAGGTAAATGTTCCTGATTTTTATTATGAAATTAGTAATGATACTGATAACTATGCAATGCTCGAAATTCCGCAAGATTCTAACGCAGGATACATGGATTTTCAGTATTTGTACTATCAAACCGTCCATAACAAATCCCTTGTCGGCGGATATGCAGCAAGGTATCCGCCCAATATAAATAAATTTCAGAGCGAAACCCCTCTTATTAAAGAACTGAAATATTATTCCCTACAAACTGAAGATATTTTACAGCAAGACATTACTGATATAGGCACGTCAGTCTTGAACACCTATAATATAAGATATGTTATCATCCATAAAAATCAGTTATCCAGTGAGCAGCTAGAGTTTGTAAACGATTTACTGGAAGAGACCCTTAAAACTGAACCGAAATTGTATGCTGAGGATGGGCTTATTGTTTACCGTGTTCCAGATGAAACTATTCGTCCCTTTATGCTTTTAGGGGACGGATGGAATCTTAAGGAGAACTGGGACGGCACATCAACCCGCCTGATCTCAAACAATGCTACATTATCGGTCTATTCAGACGATACTGAAAATGCGACATTAAAACTCCAGGCATGCAGTCTACATTCTCCAAAAACACTGGGGGTTTATAACGGCAAAACTCTCCAGAGTAAACAAACTATCAGCACTAATTTAAGCACGGTAAATATCCCAATCACCTTAAAAAAGGGAAAGAATGCTATTCTTTTAAATGTACCTGAAGGCACCGAAAGACCATGTGACTTTCCGGAACTAAAGAATAACAATACAAGGGAGTTAAGTATAGCAATTCAAGGAGTTCGGTTAATTGATTCGCCTGCAAAGTTATCATCAAGAGAATAACTATCAGATAGAGCTCTGAGTGATTAAGAAACTTAAAATATACGGGAGATAAGGGGTGTGGCCTTCCAGTCCTGCATTTCTATGAGAGGTAGTGTACTGATTTTTCTGTAAATTTGCTTCGTAGTTTATCATAAGTTTGATAGCAACCTATGGATATTCAAAAAGTTACAGATTTCTGAAAAATTATGAGATACCTCTTGTATGCAGGACTGACATAACTTTGCTAAAAACCGTAATACTAAAAATGTAATTTCTATTTTATTGTCTGATTATTATAGTGAAAATTACCATTTTCAGGCTGATTTTTCCACAATTGCCTATGTGTTTGTTTTCTTGATTATTCCATAGAATCTAAGAATATACTTGTTTCCTTCGATTAATCCCCTATCAAATGCGAAAAAATACCAAGAAACACATAGGCACTTTTTTATACGACTTCTGATCTCGAAAAATAATCATAGTTTTAAATTTTATAAAATTTAATATTATATTAAAGAATTGCAGGCTTGATGGGTATTTTGTCGGAAATGTTGGCGATATCCATCATATAAAAAACTCTACACCCTAAGAATCAAGTTTTACACAAATATCTAGATTTATCTTTAATTTAAAAGAAACTCCTCTATACTACTCAGTACTTATGCATAAATAATAAAAATACAGTGAGCAATTAATTTTAGTAAACGTTAGATCACAAAAATATATGAAGGATAAAAATGGGTGACTTCAGTACATTACATATAGGAACATATCAGGTACTTGCTTGGAAATATGAGTTACCACCGGTAAACGATCCTATTATTAATTTTATTTTTAAGCCTGGGGACAAGAAGATAGAAGAAGATAAAAGAAATGGAGAGACATTTTATTGGTGCATTTACCAAACAACTGTATCTGAAGTAAAAAGTAGATTTGAAGAGCTTCATTTCACACTAAATGATTTAGATAATGTTATTTCTGAAATAACAGGTATTCCTTTGCCCGAAGTTGAAATATCTATTTTTGATATATGTGCTGATAAATATCGATGGCGCAGTTTAATGGACCCAAATTTTTTAAATCCTTTTGAAATATGTAATATTGACTCTGAGAGTAAGGAAGAGGACGATGAGAACGAGGAAACATCCCCAAGTATTGAAGATTTTGAACTTGGTAATTATGTGCTTCTTCGAGAAATCCGGACACTGCTAGATATTTGTAGTGATTCAGATAAAGTCTCATTGGAGATGTATGGTACCTTGGGTTATAGAAGTTCTCCAGAAGAGTTTAACAACGTAGAGATTGTTTCTGAAAGTTCAACTGACAAAATTGTAATAGAAAGGAAATATTTAGAGATGGCAAAAGTCCATTTTACAGAGTATCGTTTTAACTTAGTATATATTGAACTATTCATATCACTCGAAGCTACATTAAGAGCTTATCTGCGGAAAAAATCTCCTTTAGTCTTCGAAGACTCTAGTAAAATATTAGACTTAGATGGGATTTTTAAACCGGTAAGCTTGATGGACTTGCTAAGATTTTCATTATTTTATATTGGAAAATTAAAAATGGATGAATCAATAAATACAGTTCTCGATTCTGTCAGTAGGGCATATACTAATCGAAATAATGTAATTCACAACAACGCTAAAAAATTTTATCGTAAAGATGTAGTTGAAGCTATATATAATGTGGAAAAGATTATCAAAATAATTAATGAATTAGGGTCTATTTAAAATATTGATCATATTTTGGATCATTTATATCATTTACAAATGTACTTAGAACATCTCGGCTTGTTAGATTGCTATCCTCGAGACCTACTTCCTTTCTCATCTGTAAAATCAAATCTCCAATCTGCCTATTTATTATTGATGAATCTTTGTTCTCTTGTGATGACTTAAGCAGATTGATATATGCCTTTAGAACTTTGCCAGAAGCATACATTGACATTCCCATTTGGACATTAATCCACTCAGTAGCGTTGATCTCGTATATTTTATTATCTTTTACTGATACAAGCACATCTTTTAATAAATCTATTAATTTAGAATATTGTTCCTTACGTTGCTCGTGTACCCTAAAATCTATTTCACTCTGTTTTGCACCTTTGATCTGCCACCCAACATATAATCCAGATGCGACTATTGCTAAAAATTGAACGACTATTGAAATTATTTGTATTGCTTGCTCTAATGAAATTGGAATTGCAAATTTTACAAACCCCAACAGGTTTACATCCATGTTTTATGCAATAATTTTTCTCAATATAAGTTTTGTTAATTTATTTGAAAAATTAATATTATATTAAGCTGGATGTATTGATATACGAACCTTTTCGTATACAACGTTCGGATTTTAGCAGGAAATAATCAGTTTTTCCTGTCAAAAACTCCAAAAATACCTCAAAATACGAACCTTTATAGAGAATGTTCATAATTCAGGTTTTATTTAAACCTGAATATTAACATACCCTTCGAGAGCTTTTATCCGTAAAAATCCAGCTAGAAATCGAAGTTACGTTCAGATTTTAGCCTAAAAACCTATGTATCATGTGTAGAACGAATTTACAGAACTTTTGATACATTGTCCTATAAGACTGGGGAAGCCTGGATTTCTTCCCCTTAAATCAATTAAAAAACGTTTTAAAATAAAGTTTTTTAACGTTTTAATTTACTTTTCTTGTTACTTTCCTTGTTTATTAACTAATTTTCTATTTTTTAATTACTTTTACTGTTTATATTTTCCTCAATTCATTTATATTCGGTGACGATTATTTTGTAACAAAAACCATTGCAGCTACAACTGTAGTCCATTTTCCGTCTTTGTCGCCATTTGCGGTCTGGCACATATGGAAAGTGTCAAAAATATGTCCACTTGCCTTGTAGACCTGCTCTCTCTCATGCCAGGCCATTTCTGCGTCAAATTCTATGCCAAGGGTAGTTGCAAGCATTGTTGCTGCCAGGTCTTCAGCATATTCTCCTGCAGTAATTTCTTCTTCTCCAAAAGAGTGATGTTCTGAAATATACCCATAATTTTCTTCATTTACAGGAACTGCAGTTCCTATAGCCGAGGCCATTAAACGATGAGGCTCGTTAGTATCATTCCTTGCAAGTACACAATGGACAATAGCACCAGGTTTTAACTCTAAAAGTCCTTCTTCTCTGGGTACGAGTTTGCAATTGGGAGGCAGAATACTTGAAACACTTACAAGATTGTATTTCTCTATTTTTGCAGCCCTTAGTGCAAGTTCAAAGGATGCTAAGCGGTCTTTGTGTACCCCGGTACCCTTTGTCAAAAATGCTTTTCTTGGGATCATGTTAACTCCTTAAGGGATTTATGCGTCTTCTGTGCGGTTTCCATTGTATGAACAATCAATACACACATAGATAATTTAAAATTTTTCTATAGTAGTAAGCTGAACTATTGGGCTGATAGTCCTATCTTTCATCTCTGAAACGTACACCAGAGTTATGAACTTTATCCTTTTCATTCTTAATTTTCAGAGACAGAGGTTTCTCTGTAAGAATTACGATCAAGGGAATGAACCTGCTCGGATAGTTAGGAAAAGCCTTCAGCTTTTTTGCTCTGCCCAGAAAGAGCTTTTTCATACACATCGGAATTTGCAATCCCTTCAAAGAGAAATCTGGTTTCTATAGGAATTTCACCTGCATGGACTTTTAGATCCTTTTTTTGTACACTAACTGTTACCTGGTCAGGGAGAAGCCCTGATTCGGCCATGTAATCAAGAATCAGCTTTCTCCCGAAAGCTTCAGCAAATTCCAGGGCTTCGCTCCGGATTACAAAGTGCCTCCTTCCTACAGGGGTGTATACAAAAATACCCTTTGTCTTAAGGTCATACTTGGACTCACTGTAAAGTGTGCGCACCGTAATCTCAATGCGTTTTGTCCCTTTTCCTGCAAGAGCTCCGACGGCGTTTCCAACATCTGAATATTCCGGAGCAAGAATATCTGCATCTATCAGCTTCTTCAGTTCATCCACATACGCCCGTACAGGACCTCCAAGCAGGATAACAGGAATATCCACTTTAAATCGAGCGAAGAAATTGCCATCAAGCATTTTTGTAATTTCGGTTCTATCTACTCCTTCCATCAGAAAAGCAATAAGGTCTCTTGCCATGTTCTTGGCAAAGAGCCGCTTCACATTTAAACAGAACTCATGCCTGTCGATTCCTATAAAGTTTGCAAGAAGAGTTGCTCCGATTTCCGAGGCTTCGGCATTCCACTCAGTGTATTCACCAAGCACATGCAGGGCATCCGTTGGAGTAAAACCGATTACCTGGACAAGCCGCTTCTGGATTAGAGAATCCATTACTCTTTTTGAAGGGAGAATATTTCTGTCCCAGTAAACGTCTTTGAGAGAGAGTGGTTCATCTCGTATAAGGGCAAGGAGCTCTTTTTCTTCCCGGCTCAAATTAACAGGTTTCTGCTCTGTCCGGATAAAGAATTTTGTTGCCTGGATATGTTCGTCCAGTTTGAGCCGGTCTGGAATCCAGCGTTTTTTCAGAGTGCTCATGAAATCAGGATACAGGACTGCTGCCCTGCAGAGCGGAATAACCCTTCTGGGGCCTATGTTTATATTTCCACTCTGGACCCAGACATGGCTGTCTCCCCCCATAGCCGAAGTCTCCATACGCAGCGCCCTGACTTTTGTTTGCCAGCCCCCCACAACTGCTCCTGTCTCGCTGAGGTGAGGAAGCCCTTTGTGAATTAGGGAAACATCCGTGCTTGTCCCTCCAACGTCAATTACCGCGCAGGTCTCATGCCTGGATAGGTAGGAAGCTCCAAGAAGACTTGCTGCTGGGCCTGAAAAGACTGATTCTATGGGTTTTTTCATGGCTTCATGCATATTTACTACTGATCCGTCACAACGGAGCATGGCAATCTTAGGGTTGAGACCTCTGCTTTCAATCTCGCTTACTACCGTCTTTAAGAAGCCCTCTGCTACAGGTAGGAGTTGGGCATTGAGGTAGGCGGTAACTCCCCTTTCATAGGCTCCTAGAGACTGGGCCAGTTCGTGCCCGCAGACAACAGGCAACCCTGCAAGCTCCTGAATCAGGGTTTTTACGCGCAGTTCATGTTCAGGATTTCGCACACTGAAATAAGAAGAAACTGCAAAAGCCGAGACCCTGTCTTTTATTTCAAGTACGAATTTTTCTACGGCTAAGAGGTCAAGGGCTGCGGCTTCCTCGCCATTACTGTCGTGCCCTCCCTGTACCATTATCCAGTTTTTAATTTCCGAATCGTCAGGGATATCATAATTTCCGATAAGGATCAGCCCAACAGGATATCCTGTGTTTTCAAGGATAGTATTGGTGGCAAGAGTAGTAGAAACTGAAACAACCGATACGAGTTTTAGCTTTTCCGGATCAAGTCCGTCAATTGATTTCTCTATTCCCCCAAGAGGATCAGGATAGGTTGTAAGGGCCTTGTTTGAGCATATAACTTTTCCATCTGATTTCCGAATTAAAACCGAATCAGTATAAGTTCCACCTGCATCAATACCCAGATCATATGCCATTTTTGAATTACAGTCCATTTTTTAGATCTCCACTTTTATTTTTCCGATATTTTTTGCATTACCCTTTCTTGCCATTTGTAATGCTGCCACTCTTATGCAATTTTAATTACATGCTGATGTTCTAACCACAGAATCTGGATAATAAATTATATTCAGGTTGGGTAGTTCGATTCAGCTTGATCAGTTCAATTCAGTCTGGTAAGTCTCGTTCAGCTCATCTGGAATCCTTTTTTCAGAATCAGAAGTTTATTTCGGATATTATTCTGGAAACAAACAGCTGTTTGGGAGTAGATAATAGATTCAAGAACAAATGTTGAATTCAGCAATGAAATTATTTGCACTATTGGGGATAAATATATAAATATTCCGGGAACTCTCCGATACTCAGATTTTTGGCATCCCGACTCCAACAAAAACAAGCTTTGTCTCCACGGGAATTGCTCCTGCTTCACTCAGAGATACATCTTTTTTACTTACCTCGATTTGAACCTGTCCCTTATCGAGGCCGGCTTCGGTCATGTATTCCATGACGAGTTTTCTTCCCAGGGTATTTGCATATTCAAGAGCTTCAGGATAGCTTCCAAAGGTTTCCCTGCCCTGAGGCGAAAATAAAAGAACAAGCCTTTTCTTATCTTTTGAGTAGGTACTTTTGATCAGGATTTCAATCCTTTTTATGCCCTTGCCCACAACAGCTCCGACGGCATTTCCTACCTCGGCGTACTCTGGAATTCTGATGTCGGCGTCGAGAATTTGCTTCAACTCTCTGGCATATGCGACTACAGGGCCTCCTATCAGCACTACAGGGATTTTCATCCTGAACTGCGTAAACCTGTCGGACAGGAGGATTTTTTCGATCTCCGAAGAAAGCACATCTTTCTGGATGAAAGATACCAGATTTAAGGCCATATTCCTTGCAACATCCTGTTTTATTTGTTTGCAGAGCTTGATATGGTCGGTCTGAGTATATCGTTCAAGAAGTTTTGCTCCCACAATTGAAGCTTCCCTATCCCAGGCTGTATATTCCCCGAGCACGTGAAGCGCATCGGTTGGAGTAAAACCGATTGCCTGGATCAGGCGTTTTCTGATAAGCGAATCAAGCAAGCCCGGAGAAAGCGTTTTCTTGGTCTCCCAGAAGATATCGTTAAGAGAGGCAGGAAAATTTCCGATTTTCTCAAAGAGTTCCGTTTCAAACTTTCCTAGGTCTGAGGGTTCAACACCTGTCTTTACAAAAAACTTGGTAGGCTGCACATTTTCGTCAAGACGCATAGCTCCGGGAATTCTCCCTTTTCTCAGGACTTCGAGGAAACCCGGATATTTGACCGCTGCAACGCAGAGTGGGATAACCCGCCTTGGGCCGATGTTTATTTTCATATTCCTGATCCAGACATGGCTGTCTCCTCCCATTGCCGAGGTTTCCATGCGGATAGCCTTTACCTTTGTTTGCCAGCCTCCGACTACAGCCCCGTCGGCACAGAGTTCTGGAAGCCCGTTTTCGAGCATGGAAACGTCCGTACTTGTCCCGCCTACATCAATAACTGCACAGGTCTCAAGCCCTGAAAGGTGAGATGCTCCTACAAGGCTCGCTGCAGGGCCCGAAAAAATAGATTCGATCGGTTTTTCCAGAGCTTCGTTAATGCCCACGACCGAACCGTCGCATTTGAGCATCAACAGCCTTGAATCCATTCCCCGCCTGGAGATTTCCTCCTGGATTGAGCGGATGAACTGGCTTGCAATAGGAATTAGCTGGGCATTTAAATAGGCTGTAGTCCCTCGCTCGTAGGCTCCAAGGTCAAGGGATAGTTCGTGCCCGCAAACCACAGGCATTCCAGTAAGCTCTTGGATACGAGTTTTGACCGCCAGTTCATGAGCAGGGTTTCGGATACTGAAATAAGAAGAGACTGCAAAAGCCGAAACCCTATCCTTAACCTTACTGACAAAAGCTTCCACAGCTTCCATATCAAGGGAAACAAGTTCGGCACCATGGTGGTCATGCCCTCCTTTGATGACGGTATGGAACTCAACATGCATTTTTTCAGGAATTTCATAGTCTCCTACAAGAATCAAACCTACAGGATAGCCATTTTTTTCAAGGATTGTGTTTGTGGCAAGCGTTGTTGAGACTGAAACCATTTTTATGTCTTTTAAATATTTTTGATTTAGACCGTTTATTGAATTCCTTATTCCTTCAAGCAAGTCGGGATAAGTAGTAAGTGCTTTGTTCGAATCCATCACTTTGCCATCGGAGTCACGAATGATAATCGAATCTGTGTAGGTGCCTCCGGCATCAATACCCATGCTGTACTGCATCTAAATGTCTCCTGTTCATTTTTGAAATAGGGGTTCATGAAATTAGCTTATGAGACTTAAATTGCCAGAAATATATTCTATTTAAAAATATATAACAGTTGGTGAGTGATTGGTGTACTGTCAAAGAAAAGAGAAAAAATGTCAGAATGGAAAAAGATAGTTGAGTTTCTGTCCGAAAAACGAGATCCAGAAAGGCTTCCGAATCTCTCATTCCTGATTTTAATATTTAATCCAATTAGTCTTTTATTATTTGGTTGACGTTTTCATGATGAATTTTCAGTGGAAAGATGCTTGCTTTTCTATATGCTAAAGTTAGCATGTTCTATCCATACCGAAATTTGGAACAAAAAAACAGAGAAAAGTCATTAAAGATCTACTTCATAATAACTTTAGTACATTTTTGAATTGTACTTAACTATTTTCATCAGCAACACCATTGATTTTTGTTCAAAAATGTTATTCATTACCCAAGTTGTCTAACAATAAGTCCTAAGAGTGTTTTGAAGATAACATTACTCGAATAGTAGAGGAATACCAATGATATTGAACAAAATAAACACGAAATTCTTCGAATAACAAAGATAAATAAATGAAGTACCTGAAAGCAATTTCGTGTCAAACGCACATGATTTCATGTCAAATTAAATACCACTAATGGCAAATATTTCAAAATAAAAACGAAACGAAAAAGTTAAATTTATTTTGATTTATAACTATCAAGTTTATTTTCAATAACAATTTAACCTGCGCTGGTGCCATGACTGAAACAATTACTTGGTTACATATTTCTGATACTCATTTCTGTAAAGAAAAAAATAGTTGGAACTGCCAAGAAATCTTTGATAGTTTCTTTACTGATCTAAAATTGATGGAAGAAAAATATGGTTTAATTCCGGATTTAATTTTTTTCACAGGCGACGTAGCTTTCGGTCAAGACCATTCTAAGTCTTTACTCCTCGAAGATCAATATATTGAAGCTCAAGAATTCATTGAAAAAATTTTGAATACATTTTCAAGGAGTATACCTAAAACTAATATCTTTATTGTCCCTGGAAATCACGATGTCAATCGGACCCAAATAACGCCAGACCAAATAGAATGGCTTAAGAATCTTCAAAAAAGCGGAAAGGAGAATGCAGGAGAAATTATCAACAGACTTATGAAAAGCAATGACAAACAGTGGAATAGATACATGGAGCGCTTGGCAGATTACCGTCATTTTCTGGAAAAAGGAGGTTATGATCACCTGCTTGGCGAACCCGAACGTTTATTATACTCAACAATACGTGAAATAAATGGATTTAAAGTAGGAATAACAGGCTTGAATTCATCGTGGTCATCTTCAGGAGACGGAGAAAAAGGAAATTTATGGCTCGGAATATATCAAATACTCAGTTCTTATCGTTCCAGAAAAGATGCCATGTTTTCGATATCACTCATTCATCATCCTCCAAATTGGTTTACTGAGTTTGAAGAACTGAATATAAGGAAAAATATGGAGAGAATGTTTAATTTCTGTCTTCACGGGCATGAGCATCAAGAATGGATTTCTCGTATCAATCAGCATATAAGGATTGCTTCTGGAGCTCTATACAACGGTTATGGAAAAGAAAACGTGTATAACTTTGTGAGGTTGTACCCTGAAGAAAATAAAGGAGAAATATTTCTACGCAAGTACGATAATGGACATTGGATACCGCATATAATAGGTGGAGAGACTGACGATTATGGGATATATAACCTAGAGTTTTTGAATATACCTAATCTAGAGAAGAGCTTGAATACAAGTATTAAGATAGAAGAAAATACAACTAATAATAAATTGGATATCGTGACACATAACCATGAGGAAAAGTCCCTTCCTAGAATAACTGTTTCTTTAAACAAAAATATACAAGGAAATCTGAGATCGAAGTCATCAAAACATGTAAGAGAAAGCCAAATCCGTTTGAAAACCTTTTATTCTACCAACGAATTCTTCTCTCGTTATCTTAAAAGTACAAACCTGCTGAATCACACATACACCTTTGTAGGTCAAGACGATATTTTATCACAGTTGGACGATTTTATAGAACATGGGAAAAAAATCGCCCTTTTGCCTGGCAGGGGTGGCATCGGAAAAAGCAGGATACTTTTAGAGTTCGGGAACATTTTCGAATCAAAATATCATGAATGGGAACTCAGATATCTTAATGAAAGCGTTTCACTTACAGTTGATTCAATTCATGAATTACCTGAAAGAAAATGTGTTATAGTGGTAGATGATGCCCATCGCAGAAAAGATATTGTTACATTATTAGAAACTGCTCAGCAGGCAGATATTTCCATAAAAATAATAATGGCTTTTAGACCTCATGGACGAAACTATATTAGAAATATTTGCAATAGATGTGGATTTGACACTCGAGAAATTGAAGAAATTTCAGAAGTGCAAGGTCTTAAAAGAAAAGAAAAAGAAACTCTTGGGAAAAATATACTTGTAGATAACCAATATTTAGAATCTCTAATTCAAGTAGCCAAAGACTCAACCATAGTTTTAGTCGTCGGAGCACAACTTATTGCTAAAAATAAAATACAACCAGCTTTTTTAGAACAAAATCAAGAATTTCAAGATACAGTTTTTAGGAGATTTCAGGAAGATATATTATCAGGTTCCATTAGTGATGATCTTGAAGCAGCTTTTTGTCAAGATATTCTTTCAATCATTTCTATTTTATCCCCAATTCCAAAAGATGATAGATTCATTGAAAGAGTGTCTGAGTTTTTTGATATAAATAAGTCAAAACTTAATAGATCAATTGATATTCTTGAAAGAAACGGAGCACTCCATCTTATAGGATCCAAACTAAGGATAACCCCCAATATTTTGTCAGATTATATACTACGCAATTCATGTATTACATCATACGGTGATTGTACAGGGTACTCTCAAGAGATATTTGAAGCCTTTGGAGATATTTATCGAGAAAACATATTGAATAATTTATCAGAATTAGACTGGAGAGTTAACAGAAAGCGGGAAGAAGCTGATCTTTTAGTAGGAATATGGGACACTATAGTAGATGAATTCAAAAATTCAACCAATTTTGAGAGAGCAAACTTATTTGGTGAATTGGAAAATATAGCTTATTTTCAACCAAGGAGAACATTAAAATTAATTGAATATGCAATCAATAACCCAATATCAGAAAAGAATGGCTCATCATTATATAACTTCACTCACGATGATGTGCTAGAAAAAATACCCCCTTTATTAAGAAATATCAGTCACAATATTGAATATACCGGACAATCTTGTGAATTTCTTTGGAACTTAGCCAACGATGAAACAAAGAAAGCAAACTCTAAATCGAAATATGCAATGACAGTTGTAGATTTAGCCAAGTATGAAATGTATAAACCATTAGAACACAACTCCATAGTCCTTGATTTTGTTGAAAGACAGCTAAAATATCCTAATGATTATGATCGTATATGCTCTCTATTGGATATACTTGATCCAATGTTAGAAAAAGAAGGAATTGCCAATAGATTGACTGGTGCTGAAGTAAGCTTTATACCTTTCTTAGTCTCTTATGAAAATACAAAACACATAAGAAGGAAAGTAATATCGCTAATTGGAGGCTATCTTAACTCCAAATCAACTAAGGTTGTATTAAGGGCATTGAAGAGTCTATCTGAAGCTTTAAATCAGCCTATGGGCTTCTTTGGAAAGAGTGTTTCGACTGCTGAGATTGAAATATGGCTTCCAGAACAAATGGGAATACTTAAAATCATAGAGGAAGCTTCAAAAATTACAACAGATCCTATTGTGAAAATTCAGATAAAATCATCACTTGCTTGGCATGCTAGACAAACTAACCAACCTGAGGTTGCAGAGAAAGCCAGTTCAATTATAAGATCTCTTCCCGAAGACTTTGATACTAAATTTATGAGAGCGGTTTGGTATCATTATGACAGGGATTATGAAAACTTTGAGGAGAATCAGAAACAGATCTCCCAAGAAATGGAAAAAGTAGCAAGAGAATTCCTGAATAGATGTAATAATAAAGGTAAACAGATTTTTGACTCTCTAAATGAAACCATTACCAAGTTCCAAATTATTGAGATTACAATTAATCCAGCTGACTTTTTGGTGGCTCTTTCCACTATAGATCATGAAATTGCTTGTGAGATTTGCAATCACATTATATCCGATACATCGAAACCTTTAGCTAATTATTTAGAGTTTTTATTGTTAGGGATTAGAAGAAAAGATGAGAATACAGCTATAAGGTTAACGGAGACTGTTGTCAATAGTGGTGATATGGTCCTCTGTCGTTCTGTAGCAGAAGGATATGCATATAGAGGATGGGCACTTAGACTAAAAAATGAAGAAATCAAAATAATAACGCAATTACTAAGTTCGCTAGATACAGACACAAGAAAACTGGCTATTGAATCTCTTGGTTATTTCCCCAATAGTCTGAAAGATGAAGCTCTTAAGCTTGCTTTGAGCGTTGAACTTGGAAACGATGAGAAATTAGCCGATATGTATTGTAGTATGTTTAACAAACATGGGATCTCACCTGAGAACTTGGATGCAGAACAACTTAAATTACTTCTTGAAAAATTATCCAAAATCAAAACTATTGAGGGGAATTTATATTATTTGAATATTTTTCTAACATATTGTAGTACAAAAATACCTGAAAAATTGGTTGATTTCCTTTTGGAAAGGGTAGACTTATCTAAAAATGTAAAATATAATTTGGATGGATTTCAACCTTTGCCTTACATAGGTTTTTTCGGCAAAGGATTAGACGGAATATCCCTTAGTCCTCATTACAAAGAGATACTTCGAAAAGTTAGAGATCGATCGTTAATCCCAGATCAGAAAGACAGATTTTGGCTTCCAAAGCTATATTCGTATATCTCTGATTTTTCATCAACTAGTCTTGAAGTTCTGAATGAGTGGATAAACACTAACGATGAAGAGAAAATAAAAGCAGTGGGAGTTCTTGTTAAGGAGGCTCCCTCTGATTTTGTGTTCTCACATTCTGATCTAGTCTCAAACTTACTTACAAATGCTCAAGTTATTAGTGACGAGTGCTATATAGAAGTAAGATCTAACCTATCAGACTCAGTTCTTTATGGAGTAAAGACAGGAATTCCTGGTCAACCAAGTCCTCAAGATGAAAAACTTCGTGATAAAGCTCAAGAGTTTATGGAAAAATATCAACCAGGATCACCTACTTGGGACTTCTACAACTGGCTCTATGAACAAGCCAAAAAATCAATAAGCGATTGGATACAGAGAGACAAAGAAATGATGGAAGATTGAGTTATGATTTCTTAACCTTAACTCCAATGTATTATGGGGAACATATAATAGGACTTATCAGTAAAAACATAATTTTCAATAGCAAGAACCCCAAAGCCAAAAGTACTATAATTTAATTCTCAAATTATTTATATAGCCATTGAAAACTCTATGATAAAAGTAAAACATTAAATGCTTTATATGAAACAGTAAACGCTTTATATAGACCAAAACTAAAGACAAATAAAGCTATTTCTTTCTTCTATTTTTTCTAATCTTTCGCATAATCTTCAAGTTTACGAAAACTACATATTTCAATTTATGGAAAATTAATTTGTTTTCAAAAGTGCGATTGACTTGATTATAAAAAACGCCATTTAATATATCCCCTATTGAAGAGGAATATATTTTCCATCCACTTTCTTATCAAAATCGATTTCTTAAGGGCTGAAAAAACTTATGGAAAAAATGTTGATCTCAAGGTATTCTCTACAAAAAGTCGGAGTCAAGGTCTTAAATTAAAAAGTACTTTATCGTTCAATATCTAATAAGTAATAGAAAAATTGAATCTAATATAACAATAGACTCAAACAGAAACCCTAATTTTAGGAGTTGGTAAACTTTATGGGAGATCAAAATGATGAAGTATATCTTGCAGAGTTGCAAGCATGCAAACTGGATTTTTTAGAATGGACACCTGAGAATGGAGCGAATGTTAGTGAAACATCAAAACAATTTGCAAGGGAGTTTCTGAATTTATCAGGTAAAGAGGACTGCAGCGAGACCAAAAAGTTTAATGGAGCTAAAAAGACATTCAATGAAATAGCTTCATTACTGATTCAGTGTAAAGCAGGAAATGATGGAACGATTCCTAAAGCAACCATAGATGAAATAGCAGAGAAAAGCGGAACTACAGATCGTAGAGTTTATACAGTACTGGAAGCATTAGGAACTGAGGGATGGAAGCCATCAAAGGGCTATGAAGAAAGGACTGACGATCAGCTTTGATTTTATTACATGAAGTTCGATTAAATTAAGGATGATTAAGAAAAGAATTGATCTGGTTTATGGAAAGGAGCAATACCTTTTCAAAACCTATTGCAATAAGAAATGCAACATCTCACGGGAAATCAGCATTAACTCCAGGCTGTGAAAAATAGTACTAATTTCAGATTCAGCAGTAAAATTCTGAAATTTTAAAGACTTTCAAGAATCGGTTTTTAAGCTGGTAGTTATGACACTTACAGAAATATTCAACCAGCTAAGAGAGCTTGAGAAAAAGTTTAATGAGATTAAGTATCCGCCTGAAGCGACCTTTCAGTCGTCCTTCGCTTCTAAAATCCGGAAAGCGGAACAGGATAGTTTAGTCCACCGCCTGCCTGTTTTTGAGCTTGATGAACTCTTCGAGAAGGTAGAGGGATGACATATAAAGTAGCCCTTCACCCCTCAATCCGCAAAAACCTTCAAAATTTATATCGGCTTGACAGGCCAGGTTATGATTACTTGAAACACCGTCTCCGCCTTCTGGCTTACAGGCCGGAAATTGGCGTTCCCCTTGAAGCCGAGTTTGAAGATAAATGGAGAATTCATATCGGGCCTTTTGTGCTGGTCTATACTTTTGACCGTGACTCAAATATCCTTACCCTGCTAGTTTTTGAACACTACACGCGGGCATATGATATGAATACAGCTTATGTGTGAATTCATGTTTTTTCCAGTTATACTGTTTTTTCCAGTTATACTGTTTTTACCAGTCATATTGTTTTTTTGGTCAAGCTTTTTTTTCGAAAAAAAGGTTGTGAGAATGATTTAAGGATTAATGTAGTATCAGAATATATGCAAGCAATTGAGGTATCTCATCTAATCAAGAAATTTGGTTCTCTTACTGCACTAAATGATATTAGTTTCTCAGTTAGCGAGGGAGAAACATTTGGTTTTTTGGGTCCCAATGGGGCTGGCAAGACCACTACTATTCGTATTTTGACAGGCGTTTCGAGACCTACATCTGGAACGGCAAGCATTTTTGGCCATGATATTGAGCACGACACTATTGCCGCACGGCAGTCAATGGGCATTGTGTCCGAGAATTCCAATGTTTATGACGACCTAACTGCATGGCAGAATATGATGTTTTCCGCCGAACTCTACCATGTGGGACGAAAAGAAAGAGAAAAAAAGGCAAACGAACTGCTCAAGAAGTTTGAATTATACGAACGGCGCAATGATAAAGCGCATGATTTTTCAAAAGGGATGAAGCGGCGTCTAACGCTCGCAATGGGACTTGTCAATAGCCCACGTTTGCTGTTTCTTGACGAACCAACCTCGGGGCTCGATGTGCAAAGCAATCTCATAATTAGGGAAGTAGTTTCCGATCTTGTCCTAGAGGGTGTCACGGTTTTTTTAACGACACATAATATTGAGGAGGCAAATATCATGTGTGACAGGGTAGCGATTATCAATAAAGGGCGTATCGTTGCAATTGATGCACCCGAATCCTTGAAAAAAACTATTCAGAGCGTGCAGTCGATCGAAGTCTCTTTTGATCATAATTCGGCAGATCAGCTTGACAAACTCAGCCGTTTATCCATGGTAAATGAGGCACAAAAAGCAGGTGATAAGTTTAAGCTCTATACTGAAGATCCCTCTGAAGTCATCAATGCAGTAATGGGTTATGCCCACACGCATAACCTTAAAGTTGTCAGTATCACGACTCTTGGTCCAAGTCTTGAGGATGTGTTCATACGGTTGACAGGTCTGCAGCGGACAGGTGAAAAAATCCATGCCATCGACTGAAAATAGAGGATTAGCAGAGCGCCTTTCCTGTGAACTCTCAGCTGCATGGGCGATTGCCAAAAAGGACATGCGGATTTACTACTTCAAGCCCAATATCATAGTTTCCGGCTTATTCTTCCCAGTTTTCATGTTCCTTGCCTTTGCCATTGGAAAAAACACCCAGCCTGGCACGCTCATTCCCGGGCTGATTTCAATTACTCTCTTATTTTCGGCTTCATCAATAGAACCGGTCTCAATACCTATCGAAAGAAGAGTAAAAACCTTTGAACGTCTTCTTTCGGCACCGATGTCCTTATACTCACTGGTAACTGGCGAGAGCCTGAGCGGTTTTCTGTATAGCCTCGGTATTGCATGTTTACCGCTTGCTATTGGTGTTATTGTATTCGGTACGCCTATCCTGAACATACCAATCCTTATTACTTCCATGGCACTTACAGCGTTCTGTTTTGCGACCCTTGGGACATTATTTGCCGCATATCCCACCGAGAATGTGGGAGAGGTTATGTCGATACTCAACACGGTAAGACTACCGCTTATTTTCATTTCCGGAGTTTTTATTCCTATATCGACTATGCCCAGAATCGGCCAGCAGATCGCACTGGTGTCCCCCCTTACTTACGGAAATGATATGATTGAGTATGCATATACCGGTAAATCGTTATTTCCACCGCTTCTGGATATTCTGGCGCTGATAGTATTCATCCTGATATTTCAGGTAACGGCAAACTACCTTTACAAGAAGTTCAATGAATGAGAAAGATAAACAAAGTCTAGATTAAAGAAAGTAAAAAAGAGCAATAAAAACGATTAAATTAGAAACTCGTTAGAAACTGAGGAAACCAGGATGCGGAAAAACGACAGGATCATTGCTTGTGGCAGGACTATAAATTACGAGATCATATATAGTAAAAAGAGAAAGAGAGCGGCTATCTTAGTCCGTCCTGATATGCGAGTTGAGTTTCGGGCGCCTCAGGGACTGAGCAATGATACTATTCGGGAAATGGTTAAAGGGAAAGCTCTGTGGATATTTAAAAAGCTTGAATGGTTCGAGACTAACAGGCTGCTGGATCAAAAAAAGCAGTATCGTGAAGGGGAAGTTTATCTTTATCTGGGCAGAGAATATCCTCTGAGAATCACATTCATGGACAGCGCTAAAAAACCCCTGGCTTTTTTCAAGGATTCCAAACTCACAGTTGAGGTTCCTGAGAATACTTCTGAAGATCTGATTCCTTTTCTGGTGAAAGAAGCTATCTGGAGTTTTTATAGCGAATGTGCCAAGGAAGAAGTTGAGAAAATTCTAGAAAATTATTCTAAAAAATTTGGGGTAGCTCTTCCGGTTTTTAAGGTAAAGCACCAGAAAAGGCGCTGGGGAAGCTGCTCTGCGGAAAATGTCCTGAGGATAAATTTCCAGCTTATAATGGCTCCGCCAAGACAACTTGAGTACGTGGTGGTGCACGAACTCTGCCACGTAAAAGAGAAAAATCATTCTGCACGATTCTGGAAGCTGGTCCGAGAACTCATGCCTGATTATGAAGAGTACAGGAGTAGCCTGAAAAAAGACGGCTGGAAATATGTGCTTTAAAGCCAGTAAAAATAATACATTTGCCTCTGAATTCTATTCGTTCTCTAACCCTTTTTATTTCTAATCTTTTCATTCTCTATAAGAATTATAACATAAGAATTATAACATAAGAATCATAACATAAGAATTATAACATAAGAATTATAACATAAGAATTGCAACATCCAGTTTCGAAAAAAATAAATACTGTTACGTTTATTATGTATTAGGGATTTATGAAAAATCAGAGCAAGAACACAAAAAAGTATGCAATGTTCTTTTTTATTGGGATTTTTACTTTTTACTTGAGTGGGTATATACTTAGAGGAATACATCCCCCTCGATCAATTTACCTGATGCTTTTGATTTATTTGACCCTTTTTGCGACCGAAATACTAGTTTTAAGGAATTATTCTCCAGCTTTTGTTCTTAAGGGGTTTGCTATATCTTTTGGAGCTCTCTTTTTGATCTCTGCGGGCTTTTTTGCTCTCGGGGCCTATAACCATATAAACTCAGCTGAGTACTGGATCGAAGCCGAAAGACTGGAAACAGTACCCGAGAAATATGCTGTTGTTACTGAAGGTGAAATCGGAGAGTATCCGGTTTTAAGGAGAGCACTCAAGACTGCAGGAGAGGCATTTACAGTTGATTCTGCTGAATGGAAACAGGTAGAAGATTTTCTTCTTTTAAAAGGATCGAACGTAATTAAAGTGGGTAACGATTACTATCAGATACACATGCCGATGTCTGTTGCTTGAGTAGCTGAATGGCATTCCCGGCTTTGTTGACTTTTAGGCTACTGCTTTTCTTTAGAGTCAGCTAACGTTTATCAAGTCTTAAGAGATTTTGTTCTCCAAATCCTTCTATGAGACGATATTAATCCGAATAAAGTATCGTCGAGAACTTTTTCTCTCAAGACTTTTTGAAAAGGCTTGTGAAAAATCAATCATAAAAATAATTTTGTCGCAATCTGGTTTTCTCATAAAGATCGATAGCAGAAAATAACAAATAGATAAGAAACATATTCCGTAATTGAAATACGATTTCTTAAAGAGGTATGGCTTTATGCAAGCCGAAGAAAGAGAACCAGAGGATTTCTTGATTGATATTCTTGATTCAGTCGAGAAAATAGAGAGTTTTATTGAAGGATTTGAATTTGAGGACTTTTCCACAGACGATAAAACCATATATGCTGTAATCCTGGCTCTTGAGATTATTGGGGAAGCCACGAAAAATTTGCCGAATTCTTTAAAAATGAAGCATCCAGAGATTCCATGGAGAGAAATGTCTGGATTGCGCGATAAAATGGTTCATGGCGAGTTAGGTCTTGATCTTGAAGCCATCTGGAATATAGCAGTAGAGGATGTTTCATCCTTAAAACCATTAATTGTTAAAATTTTAAGCTAAAAACGATATATTTCTGGCTTTTAAATTCATATTTATATCAACTTCTGGAAATAATAGTTTCTGGAAGTGCCAATTTATTTTTTACATAGTTTGACTATGCTTAGCCAATGTAAGATTAAATCTTTAAGTTTATATATAATGAAGTAATGTAGGATATTGGGCATCTGGGAAGGTCAAAAGAGACCTTTTAACTCTTTTTAATAACCCCCCATACCCCCCAACTCCCCAATATCCGGATGCCCAATCCCCATTAATGCTAACTGATAGTACTATTTTCAGTATCTTTTCTTTAATAGTACACTATTTTCAGCATCTTTTTGTCCAGCAATTTAATTTGCTTTTGATGGATGAGAATTTTCTTCGTTTTCTTTGTCTATGATTCCACATAGATATTGGGACTTACTTTGAACGGCCTGTACAGGAACATTGAGATATTGGCCTTGAGTCACCGGGGTCAGGAGAATTTATAGCTGGAGCAGAGAAAAGGCACTGCAATGAATACAGCAACCTTGTTCCTAAGGAGCTGAAGAACAAAAGCGCTGGCCATATTAAGAAGTTTAACCTAGCTGAGGTTTTGGAGCCCTGCCGCCCCCAGCGAATCACCAGAGATGAAAGAGAGTTCTAACCCTCATTCTACTGCTTTATCAGTTAAGCTTCATACTGGGTAAGTCCTGTGCCTTCAATAATCGTAAGGTAATTTTATCCTTATTTTTGAGAAACCTAAAAACAAGCAAATATATCACTTTTTACTAAAAAATACTATTTTTGAAAGGTTATTATGATGTTTAAAGCTATATTTCTAACTATAAAATAAATTTAAAGTTTAGAAATACTTATTTTCTGTAATTATACTACTTAAACTCTGTTTGACCAATAAAGATCATATTTCAGGTAAGAAAATTCCTTACCTAATGGCCAGTAGAGATACTTAAATGATACAATCATTATGGCAAATTATCGATTAATTTGGGAAATAAACACAGCTCTATGTTTCAGGAAATGTAAATAGATTTATACACCTGAGACTCGAGTGACTTGCCTTGAAAGCCCGAAGTTTAAGATGGTTTATAAGTAATAAATAAGGCTATATATAAATAAAAATAACTTTAAAATTTTAAAAACCCTTATTTTACTAGATAAACCATTTAAAATGATTCTTTCTTTAATTAAACCTTTTTAATCTCTTGTTTATCACAAGTATATTTATATTTAATCTAGCGAATTTTAGAATTGTCAAGCCGCAGATAGTCGGCAAGACAACAAGAATAGTTAAGTGGCTTTTAAGTAGCCGGCAGATAAGTGGAAAAACACTCAAAATTGACAATGTAAAGAACAAAACCGATGGTTTTCAAAAACAAATCTGGAGATTTATCGGCGTTATTATAGTGTCAAATCGTATTGAATAGTAAAAAGATGGTAAGATGGTTTGAATAAATATTTGGAGTGGATGGTATGTTGAAAATGAAAAAGATACTGGGAATTTTCCTGGCAGTCTGTTTTGTGCTGTCACTGACAGTTGCATCAGTAAGTGCAGCACCTTGGGACAATGACAGGCACAAATGGGATGACAACAGGAACAAATTTGATGACCACGACCGGATTAAGTGGGACAAAGACCGGATTAAGTGGGATAACGACAAGAGAAAGTGGGATAACGACAAGAGAAAATGGGACAACGACAGGAGAAAGTGGGACAATAAGAAACATGGCAAAGAGTACACCAAATGGTATAGAATGTATATAATTTGGTTTGTCAGCTATGAAAAGTTCTGCGGTTATTACAGCAAATTCTACAGCTACTACTACGAGTACTACGAATCCTACAGCCACTATGGAAGCAGATGGTAAGAACTGGCTGTAAAATGAGACTACAATTATTTCGTCATACACCCCTTGGATTAAACAAGCAGCAATCTTAATTAAAAGAATAATTTCGATTAAACTTGGGAGTGGGTTATGTGTTGAAAATGAGAAAGATACTGGGAATTTTCCTGGCAGTCTGTTTTGTACTGTCAGTGACAGTTGCATCAGTAAGTGCAGCATCTTGGGACAATGATAGGAACAAACGAGATGACAACAGGAACAAATTTGATAACCACGACAGGAATAAGTGGGACAACGACAAGAAAAAGTGGGATAATGATAAGAGAAAGTGGGACAACGACAAGAAAAAGTGGGATAATGATAAGAGAAAGTGGGACAACGACAGGAAAAAGTGGAACAATAAGAGACATGGGAACGACTACAATAGATGGCACACATCTTATATGAACTGGTACAAAATGTATATGAAATGGTTAATGAGTTATAACAAATTTTACGGCAATTATCACAGATACTACTGAAACAGTTCGTGATAACTGGCGAAAAACAAGCCTGTAGTTCTATAGCACACCCCTTGGACAAAATAAATTTAGAGCAGTAAGGTTCTTACTACTCCGAAAATGAGGAGGATCACGAATATCCAAAGCCCATGAGGAGATTAAGTGACCCTTCTCCAGATTCTCTTTTACTATTCCATTATTGTTAAGTCATGTTAATTTTAACGTTTCTCGTATGCGTTCTTCGTCATTATATCCGTTCTTCATTATATTACATCCGTTCTTCGTCTATTAAAATTACGATATTCTCACGCCCATGCTTGAACTTCTTAATCAGTCCTCTCTTTTCCAGTTCTGAAAGCAGAAGGCTGACTTTTACTTCTGAATAATCCAGCCTGCTACGCAGCTCTTTTTGCGTGATCCTGCCCCTGTGGCCCCGAATTACGTCCAGGATTTCGCGCAGCTCAGTAGAAAGGGGAGACTTTTTAAGATCAGCAGACTCAATTTTGGAATTATCTGTAGTTTCTATTATTGGGTCTATTACCGGCTCTGTTATGGAAACTGTCTCCCCTAAATTTCCTGACCCCGGCCTCACTCCAGAACCACTGCTTTTACTGAGGACTTTTGCCAGTAATCCAGATGTACCGAACTTCCCTTCCTGACGCATATTCATTTTCATTTTTTTGTGCCTTCTGGAAAGTTTATAACCTCCACCGAGCAGAAGAAGAAACATAAGGATTACTGATACGTAACTGTAACTTATAGTAGAAGAATTAGTCTTAGTCGAAAAGTCGGTCTCAGTAAAAGAGTCAGTCCTGGTTTTTTCGGCTGGGCTGACATTATTGACATTACTTGTTTTATCCTCGATTGTTTCCGTTACTGGATTTACAGAAGCTGGGTAAAGCAGGAGATCGAAGACATAGTTTCCTTCAGTTTCAATCCTCAAAGTTGTTTGTTTTGAATAAATTATGGTGTTGTTCAGGTAATAATTGGCTGTAATAACATAGTCTCCAGGTCCAAGTTCAAAAGAATAGGTGCCATTTTTTGCTACTATTGATTGAGAAGGATTGGAATTGATATTAATCACAGTATCGTTGAGGGGTTCAAGGGTATCCCATGCATATGTTGCCCCATGGATTGTTGCAGTGATCTTGCTGTCTGCTATGAAAGGTAGCCCTGAAGTGAGAGATACCCCTAAAGTGAGTAAAGCAGTAATGAGCAGGACGTAGAACCTCAAATTCATCTCTACCAGTAAATCCAGTATTGTAAGTTGAGGCTATGGGGTCAGTTACTAAAATTTGTAAACATAAATCTTATCAAAATTTTTCCAAACGTAGAATGTACATTTATTTTTCCGGATTTTTCCAATGAATCGCCCCCATGACCCATCATCGACTTTGCCATAATGAGCATGTTTCAAGATTATTCTGATAAGATCAAATATATAATTTTGAAGCAGGCCCATTGAGAACTTTCTTTATCCTTATAGACTTTTATAGTTACGAACTACAATTAGGTAAGTATAAATTATAAATAAATATATCGTTTATTATTTAATTCTATCGATATAAAATGACAACAATATGTGCAAAATTACATAAGAACAGTTTACAATTCGAATAATTCAAATAATACCATATTCCTGCTATGCGAAACCTCTCAATTTTATTAAAGTTAATAGCTACTAAAGCTAATAGACAAATGTCAAAATTTGTGACTTAGACTATGTTTTTTCTGAATATCAAACTAAAAAGTAAGTAAGATGATTAGACATGGTGAGTAAACGGGATCACTAAAAAGATCACTAAAGCGAGAACTTTTACATAAGATCCTCTCCTCTGATTTTGGTGTCTATTAGGGATTAAAAAATGTAACTTTAGAGATTAAAGGCATGTCATTTTTATTATTAATATACTTTGTTTTTATTTTAAGCATGTGTATCTGTTTCCATTGTAGCCATCGATATATCCTTTTTCGTAGCCTTTGTTGTAACTAGCTTTGTAGTACTTGGTCCACCTGTAATCATTGTAAGGAGAAGGAATTTTGGAAAGCGTATCCTTGCTTCCATATTGATTGCAATCTTTTTGGCCTTGTTTTCTGCCGTCTTTGTAGCCTTTTCCGTAGCCATCGCTGTAGCCATCTTTGTTCTTGCTATTACTAGCCGCGCTTGCTGAGGCAGCTGTTACTGACAGCACAAAACAAAGTACCAGCAAAACAGCAAAAGTCTTTTTAATTCTATCAAATTTTTTAGATGCCATAAATTAACTCCTAACTTATTTAATTGAATGAAAAATGATTTAACGCGTGTGAAAAGGTTCTTTTCCAAAATCCGTGGTCTTTAGATCTTTTGCCTTAAAACCTGTTATGGCTTTAAAGCCTGTGAGGTTTGGATTTATAGTAAGGAATTCAACCTTGACCTTACGAACCTGAATCCAACTTTTGAACTCACGAATTTGAATTCAGCCCCCTAAACTCGCTAATCTGAACTCAACCCTTAAGTTAATTAACTTGAATTCGACCCCTGAACTAAATAACTTGAGATCTTCATTTTCCTGTAAATTTCTACTTGCCCCTTTGACTATAAATATAATTAATTAGATTGTTTTGCCATTAAGTTTTTTATTTGCTACCCATGAGTTATATATAAATATTGACTGGATTAAATATAAATATACTTATAAGAAAAATTGATTAAAAATAGCTGAATTAGCAAAATAACAAATTATAAAACTTTATTTGGAAATTAAACTGTAAATAACAGGTTTAGTATATAAAGCTCTTAAAAAAGCTCATATGCTTAATATTTACAACAATATCAATTTATTCAGAGTCAGGCCTCTCCAGCTTTTCCAGTATATCCGCCTGCTCTTTATGCTGCTTTTGAGATTGCCCCTTAACTTTCTTTTCGGATGATGTAAGCCTGAAAGCCTCAATATCCCAGTTTGCCCTTTTTGCTCCTGCCTGATACACGCTCTCAAGAAAATCCAGGATCGCTTTTTCCGGTGAATCTGCTGAATTTCGGACATCTTCATACATTAAAAGCGCAAGCCCTGCCTGATGGCTCCAGAAAGCTTCTTTTGGGTTAAGTGGCTCATTCATGAAACCTGCAGGCTGCGGGTACATGTACGCATAAAAAGCAGGTTCCTTTATGTTCTGATCTCCTGCCCAGAACCCGAAACTGATTATTTCATGCGAGGAAGCTTCAAGTTCTACAGGGTTTGCTCCTTCCTTTACAGGTGCAGGCCTTCCTGAAAACAGAGTCAGGGCCAGGTCAGCGCGGTGCCAGAAGAAATGGACAGGAGAACTTTTCCCTATAAACCAGCCCCTGAAAACCTGAAAGGCGGAAGAGACTTGCACAAGGATTCTCCAGAACCGATTCACATATCCTTCGTCATAGGTCGCGTGCTGATAATCGGATGGGAAAGGCTCGGTACTTACTCCAGATATATCATACGGCACTGGCCTGATACCCACCGTAATCCCGAGCTCACCAAGACTCGAAAACACCCTGTCATGAAAAACAGCAACCGAAAACCCTTTTAAAGGCACGAATTTCAAGTCTCCTTCACTCGTCTCGATTCTTAAAACATGTTCCTTGTCCCGGAAATTGAACTCCATTTCGAAAGTCATGTCCTCGTAAGGAATAGGCCCAGTAGTAAGCCCGCGCACTGAAACGTAAAACGGTACATGCCACCAATGGTTCATTTTCGGAAAAAGCGCAAGCTTGACCTTTCCCACGATTTGCAGAAACAGGTGCAGCGTATTTTTCGTATCTTCCCATTCTTCAAGCGGCAAAGGCGGAAATTGAACATCCCGCGTAAAGCTAGTACTTACCATAATTACCCCCTCTGGAAAACCCCTAGATTACTAAATCAATGACAGTATCAACGATAGTAAAGTTTAGTGACAATTCTGTTAAATTTATAAAAGTATGATTATAAGTTGTAGATTCCGTTAATTTATAAGTTTAAAACCTTTCCTGCCCGAGTGAAAAAAATTAAAATATTGGCTCTGGAACCGGACTTTTGAATTAATAACTTATTTTTTATTTTTCAGGACTGGTTTGAATGTTCCACGTATTCTATTACCGAGCCGTTGGAATACTTTACTGTCATATTCCTGCCGGTTGGGACCTTATCCAGGACCCGGAGAATTTTTGCGCCTTTTTCTTCCAGATAAACCTTGAATTCACAGAGAGAATCTACAAGAAAAGTAGCCTGCATGCGTCTGAAGGATTTTAAGGCTTGATCTGAGCCGGCTATTAGCAAAATATCTCCTATCTGAGCCAGTTCCAGGCCGATTGTACAATATAAAAAATTATTTATATGTTTCAAAACAATGATTTAAAAATTATTTTCCGGGTTGAAGCTCCATTGAGGTAGCCAATAAATGGATAACGATGTGGTAGAAGAACTGCTGAAAATTGTAGTTGAGTCTCTACAATCTGAAGAAGGAAATTTAAACAAAGCAGTTGACCTTGCAATAAATTTTTCAACAAAATATTCAATCTCTTCCGACCAGTTATTAGTTTTAAGCACTTTTTGTGGGTCTGAAGGGTCCTATGAATTAGTATATATACTTGCAAAGACCGCTGCAAGCTTATCAACAGGACATGCAAAAGTAGCTGCTCATTATAATGCAGGAACTGCTTCTTACTTTTTGAACCTACCTATGGAAGCAGAGGAGCAGTATAAACTTGCCCTGGAATCAGACCCCAAACATGTAAATACACACTCAAATTACGGAA
>NZ_DAGK01000014.1:9701-25446 GCF_002495725.1 Methanosarcina sp. UBA411 | reverse complement strand
CTTCCGATCTACAGAGTATCAGGAAGTTCCTCAATTATTGTAGGAAACCTTGAGAAAGGTGACTACACAATTGCATCTTTCAATATTGCAAGCACACAGGAAGATGGCAAGAATACATATTCCTCATCCAATGTCAAACTCGATGATAACAATGTAACTTCCATGGATTCCGAACCTCTAAAAGTCCAGATTGAATATACGGATGCAAAAGGAGAAAGAATCACGGTTGATAAGGAAGTAAAACTCGAAATGACTGCAGGAAATATGACTGAACAGGGACGAGGGGGGCCAGGTAACAAGAGTAGTGGGTTTGGATCATATTTTGTCTATGTTGTTTTAATAGCGGTTGCAGGAGGAATATTCGTCTCTCGCAAGAAAATTCAGGAAAAACTGCATGCAAGAAAAGAGAAGCATTCCGGGAATAAAAATCCTGAAAACCCGAAGGTCTGAATAAGGTCATATAATAAAAACAGACCACAAAAGATAGGATCACTAACAAACGGAGGAAGTAGGATGAGAAACTCAACCTACCTGAAGATGGGTCTGAATATGCTTGTGCACAGCAAGCTCCGGAGCTGGCTGACCATTATCGGGATAGTTATAGGAGTTGGATCTGTAATTGGCATTGTCTCCTTAGGGGACGCTATGGAAGCAAATGTACAGAGCAAGTTAGCTGAGATGGATCTGACAAATATAATCATAAGTCCGGGGTATACCAAAGCGTCATCAAACTTGCATGGTGGGCCTCCTCCTGGGATGGGTGGTGGTTCCTCGACAGATTCCGAATTGACGGATGACGACATTGATGCACTTCAAGGCATGGATAGTATACAGTATATAGCCGGATCAATTTCAGGCCGTGAAGAGGTGAAATATGCAGGAGAAACTGCTACCCTCTCGATTACAGGTGTTGATCCTCAGGTCTGGAAGTATATGACTTCCCTGAAAACGCAATCCGGAAGATTGCTTGAACCGGCAGATAGATATGTTGCAGTCATAGGAAGCAGTGTTGCTAGTGAGACTTACGACCAGGACATAGGGGTTAATCAGGTAATCACAATAAACAACAAATCAGTACGAGTTGTTGGAGTCCTGGAAGAAGAAGGCATGGGAGATGACTCAAAAATCTATATGCCTATTGATGGAGCAGTAGAGCTTATTGAGGATGCCAAAGAGGATGTTTATGATAGCATCACTATAAAAGCCAAGAGTGAAGATCTGATTGACGAACTTACGGAAGATATCGAAAAAAAGCTCATGGTCTCAAGGCATATCATTCAGGAAGATGACAAGGACTTTTCCGTAATAGCTTCAAAATCTATGGCAGAATCTGTTACTGAAATGATGAGTTCGATGACGCTTTTCCTCGGAGCCATTGCAGCTGTGTCCCTTATTGTAGGAGCCGTCGGGATTGCCAATACCATGTTTACCTCTGTGCTTGAAAAGACAAAGGAAATCGGAACTATGAAAGCCATTGGGGCAAAAAACAGGGATATACTTATGATTTTCCTTTTTAATTCCGCAATGGTAGGCCTTGTTGGCGGTATCCTTGGAGTTATTCTGGGATCCTTTGTTTCATCTGGGCTCCAGGCAATGATGGGAAGCGATATGACAGGAGGTGGCGGAGTAAGATTTACTCTAATGCTTGAGGGACTTGCCCTTGCAGTTCTGATAGGAGTAATTTCTGGAGTAGTACCAGCGTACAGGGCCTCAAAATTAAAGCCTGTGGATGCATTAAGGTACGAATAAACGAAAAGGAAAAACGGAAAAAAGGAATAAACAGAAAAGAAAGGGAATCAACCCTTTATTAATTTCATTTTTCATTGGAATCAGTGGCTTTCTGCTAACAAAGAAAAAGGTTGTGGTATGGTTGCTGAATGCCAGGATCACTAGAAACTCGGTCTTCTTTTTTCAAAAAAAGTAGCAGTGCTCTTTTTAGAATTGATCCATGACTCGTGTATATAACCTCTTTATCCGGCAATTGAGATTTGACGAGAACTGGTAGGTATCTTGAGATTCTAATTGCAGGAGCGTTTTTCTTTGTCTTTGGAGCAGCTATTTGGACCATTTGTCAGGGACGAGAGAAATAGCTTTGATGTTAGGTCTGAAGCTCCTTTTGAGAAACCCCTTCGAAAATAATACTTTATTGGGTATTCGTTTGTCTTTTATAGGATAATTAAAGATTAAATTAAGTTAATTTCCTATAAAAAAGCTTCATTGGTAAATTAATTCTCTGGGCTTCCCTATTTTTAGCTAAGTATGCTTATATTATTAAACACCAATGAGAGGGTCAGCTGCCTTCAATCCTATTGAGTGGCTGTAAGATCAAATGCTCCAAATAAGACAGTATTCAGCCCCATATCAGGCACTCGTGTTATACAGGTGTTCAACCTCATATCAGACAGTTGCTTAATTTGGTTAATTACAATGGAAAAGGAAAAAGACCGGAGACTATATTCTGGATTTTCTTGACGGGCTTAACAAACGAGAAGGTTAAGACAATTATAATTGTTACCCATGACCTTGAACTTGTAAAATATGCAACAAGGGTTGTTTACATCCGAGAAGGTGAGATTGAATAAATCGAAAAGCGAACGAAAAATGAACCAGGTACGGAAATCGAACCAAATCTGAATTGAGGAATTAAAATGAGAAAGTTCTCTTTGCTAACCTTTTTACTTCTGTTTTCGGTATTCATATGCCTTGGAGCCGGAACGGCACTTGCTTCTAATGGGGATATACAATCTGCATCTGTGGACGTAAACCTGACTAATCAAAATCCTGATTATGCTCGCCCTGGCGAGCCTGTTGAACTCACGCTCAGTGTGCAGAATGTAGGAAAGACTAACCTGGAGGGCATTACTGTCACAGTTAATTCGGAATATCCTTTCAATAAGGTTTCCGGAGAAGAGCTAACAAAAAAGGTATCCTACCTGAATGCCAGGCAAGACGATGAAGATGCAGCAGTCCTTAAATTTAAGCTTATGACCGATGCCAATGCTTCTGCAGGCAAATACGATATCGATATTACTACCGCTGCTAAAGAAAGTGGAGACTCATCAAAAACAATTACCACTACAAAAACCATCCAGCTGGAAATAAAAGGCAAAGAATATGCTCAGGTCGTAACCGTAAGCAAGGCGAATATTGACATTGCAAAGGAAGAGCCTCTAGAACTTATTGTAACGAATACAGGAACTTCCCCTATCAAAAACATGGTAGTTTCCTGGAAAGATCCAAAAGGAGTAATTCTCCCGGTATACTCGGACAATACCAAGTACATTAAGTACCTCGAAGCCGGAGGCTCGGTAAACATATCTTACTCTGTAATGGCAGATGTAAATGCAGACCCTGGGCTATACACTCTGGACGTGAATCTCAGCTATGAAGATTATGAATCCAAGGAACAGAGTACCAACACCACAGCAGGTCTTTTTGTTGGTGGAGAAACCGATTTTGATGTTTCCTTCTCAGAAAGTGACCAGGGAGAAGTTTCCCTGTCGGTTGCAAATGTAGGAAACAACATGGCCTATTCCGTGAAAGTCTCGGTTCCGGATCAGGAAGGGTACAGAGTATCAGGAAGTTCTTCAACTATTGTAGGAAACCTTGAGAAAGGAGACTACACAATTGCATCTTTTAATATCGTAAGCACACAGGAAGATGGCAAGAGTGCAGATTCTTCATCCAATGTCAAACTCGATGATAACAATGTAACTTCCATGGATTCCAATCCTCTAAAAGTCCAGATTGAATATACGGATGCAAAAGGAGAAAGAATAACGGTTGATAAGGAAGTAAAACTCGAAATGACTGCAGGAAACATGACTGAGGCAAGTCAGGGAGGCCCAGGAGGTCAGAGTAAAGGTGCCGGCATCGGCTCATATTTGCTTTACGTTGTGATAATAGCACTCGTTGGAGGATCATTTGTCTACCGCAGGAAAATCCAGGAAAAAATACAGGAAAGAAAAGGGAAACCATCCGGCAGCGAAAAGTCTGAAAACCAGTAAACCTGAAAACTGGCATAGAGAATGAAGAATGCAGAATAAGAAATACAAGCCTTTCAGAAAATTGCTTGCCCACAAGCCTTTTCAGAAAAGGCTTGAGCGAAAACCTAGGCATCGGTGTGATAAACCGGCGAAACGGTTACACAAGCCTTTTTTGAAAAGGCTTGAGCGAAAATGAATGGAAGGATGCAGGATGAGAAACTCTACCTACCTGAAGATGGGTCTGAACATGCTTTTACACAGTAAACTCCGAAGCTGGCTGACCATTATCGGGATAGTTATAGGAGTCGGATCTGTGATTGGCATTGTCTCTTTAGGGAATGCTATGGAGGCAAATGTGCAGAGCAAGTTAGCCGAGATGGATCTGACGAAAATAATCATAAGTCCAGGGTATACCAAAGCGTCATCTAACATCCCTGGCCCTCCTGGTATGGGGGGATCATCAACAGATACTGAATTGACAGATGACGATATCAAGGCTCTCCAGGGTCTGGATGGAATACAATACATTTCTGGCGAGATCTCAGGCAGAGAATCAGTGATTTACGCAGCCCAAAATGTAACTCTTTCGATTACAGGTGTTGATCCTCAGGTCTGGAAGTATATGACTTCCCTGAAAACGCAATCTGGAAGATTGCTTGAACCGGCAGACAAGTATGTTGCAGTTATAGGCAGCGGGGTTGCCAGTGGAGTCTATGACCAGGACATAGGGGTCAATCAAGTAATAACTATAAACGGAAAAACCGTGCGGGTTGTCGGTATTCTGGAAGAAGAAGGCGGAGGTGGAGATCAAAGCATTTACATGCCTATTGATGGAGCAGTAGAGCTTATTGATGATGCCGAAAAAGATGTTTATGATAGCATCACTGTAAAAGCCAAGAGTGAAGATCTTGTGGACGAACTTACGGAAGATATCGAAAAAAAACTCATGGTCTCAAGGCATATCATTCAAGAAGATGACAAGGACTTTTCCGTGACAGCCTCAAAGTCTATGGCCGAGTCTGTTACCAAAATGACGGGCTCGATGACGCTTTTCCTCGGAGCCATTGCAGCTGTGTCCCTGCTTGTAGGAGCCGTCGGGATTGCCAATACTATGTTTACCTCTGTGCTTGAAAAGACAAAGGAAATCGGAACTATGAAAGCCATTGGGGCAAAAAACAGGGATATACTTATGATTTTCCTTTTTAATTCCGCAATGGTAGGCCTTGTTGGCGGAATCCTTGGAGTTATTCTGGGAACTTTTGTCTCGTCTGGACTCCAGGCAATGATGGGAAGTGATATGGCAGATGGTGGTGGAGTAAGATTTACTCTAATGCTTGAGGGACTTGCCCTTGCAGTTCTAATAGGAGTAATCTCTGGAGTAGTACCTGCTTTCAGGGCTTCAAAGTTAAAACCAGTAGATGCACTGAGATACGAATAAACGAAACGAGAAAAAGGAATAAACAGAAAAGAAAGGGAATCAACCCTTTCTTAATTTCCGGCTTCCTTAATTTCCGGCTTCGTTGTTGAATCTATAGATTTCTGTTCTGTAGATTCGATTAACCTTACAAACCCGCTGCTGCCCTCAGAATACATTTCCATTTCCACAAAATAAGTATAATCTGAGATTTCAGATAGCCCGCCTGCTCCGCTGCTACCTACGATTAGCGAATAGACTTTTGCGTTATACTTCTTTTTTGCCTCTTCCCAGCGGGCCAGGATCAGTTCGTCCGAGACTTCGGATTTACCATCGGTTATAAAGAGCAGGTCTGCTCCCTGAAAGTCTTTTTCCTTCAAGGACTTGAGGCCTGAGGCAAGGGCAGTATTGAAATCCGTTCCTCCACCGAAGGTATAGAGAAGGAAATTCAGGAATTTTTCGGACATTTTTTTCCTGCTGCTGAGCTCGATTTCCAGGTGCTGGCTTGTTGAGGCAAAAAGGATAACTTTCATGTCCCTCTGCTGGGAAAGCATGCGTTTTGCCATGGCCAACACTGCGGACTTGGCCAGGGTCTGTGGAGCTCCATGCATTGACCCGGAGGTGTCCACAAGCACGATCATCGGGCCTCTGGGTTTTATTCGGGGAGGGCCTGTATAATGTTTTCCGAGGAGCTGATAGCTTAGGAGCTTTCCTTCAAGCATATCAGCATAGAACTTCTTCTTCAGGGATGGGTTCAGGAGTTTTGCGGCTTCCATGGGCAGCAAATTATTGATAGAATCGGAAAAGCGCACGGTCTGAATCCGGTTTTTTCCAAAAGGTGAAAGGTGTATGCGGTCCGAAGGAGGGTCAAATTCCCGCCTGCCAATAAAATTTACAATTTTTCTCAGGTCAGGGCTTTTTTCAAAAAAGGTCGAATAATTTTTAAGCATTTTAAGCTGCACATAGTAAGGCTCTTTTTTAAGCTCTTTTACGGAATAGCTCCAGTTGCGCTGGGGAAAAAGCAGGGCAAGCGTATCGAAAAGCTCAAGGTTTTCTTCCATTTCCGAAACGAACTCATCTATTCTTCGGTATAGCCCTTCCATTACTCTTTCCAGAAATTCCTGATGCCCACCTTTCTGCATGAAAGACAGGACAGCGTCGGCCAAGGCAAGTTCTCCGGAATTTCTCATTGTCTGAAAGTTTCGACCTGAAAACTCAGCCGATCCCACATTTCCCCACATCAGGAGAGTTTCTTTCAGGATTTCTTCAAACTGACTGAGTATTTCATCTATTCCAGCATCGAGTTCCTTAAGATATTCTGCACTTGAAACGCTGGAAGAGGTCTCTGAAAAACGTTCCAGAATCTCATAAATAAGAGGCAGGAGAATTTTCAAGCCTGCAATTCCGGCTCCTCTACTTTTTTTTGCAATTTTCCGGAGTTTAGGCCAGGGTTTTGAATTTCTCAGGGTAAGAAGGATCGGATAAAAAGCTCCGAAAGTCTCTATAAACCTTTTTGGGTCCTTTATCTCATAAGGCTGCCCAAAGAAGATTTCAATGGTTAGGACTTCGGCTATTTTTTCTCTAATTGGGCGGGGAATAGTTCGAGGAAAGGCTATTGTGCTCCTGAGGTCTCGTTCCAGCACGGCCGCAGTCTGATTCTGAAGCAAAAGCAAATCCCGCAAGCCTTTATTTCCTGAGGTTTTATTCCCTAAAAAGGAGTAAGTTCCAGATGAGGCCGCATCTGGATTATTCGGAAAATCCTCAGAGCCTTCCATGTCAAAACCTCATTTGAGTTATCTGGTTAAAAATTACCTTTTTTGGAATTTTATGGTCCAAAAGTTCGTGTTTTAAAATTTTATAGTTTAAAACTTCCTGTTTTGGGATTTTTATAGTTTAAAACTTCCTGGTTTAAAGCTTCCTGATCAAATATTGTCTGGTTTGAAGCTACTAAGTCAGGTTTCTTCATCTGAGCTTGAATCGAGAGCCAATCCCTTTCATAAAACTGTTGACACTGCTGCCAGAATCGGATACGGAAATTTGTTCCATTTCTTTTTTTCCTGCTCCTTTCGCAGGCTGGATTTCAGGCTGAGGTTCAGGTCTTGCCTGTCTGCTCTGAATTCTGAGCATTGACCGGCTTTTTGAGATAAGGTCATCGAGCTCGGATAACTCGAGACTTCGGGTATCGTGCAGGAGGAGAGCTTCGTTTCTGTCAAGCGTCGAGAGCCATATATTTGCGTCCATCAGATTTTTGAGAAGTTCTCGCTCTGCTTCAAGCCTGTATTTTACGCGTTCCACTCGATCGGCAAGGTTTTTAAGTTCTTTTTCAAAAACTTCTTTCTGGGTCTGGGAAAGTGTGCTCGTTTTTCCAGCCGCTTCCTGGAGCGAATCAATTTCTTTTACAAGGTTGTCATAAGGATAGATCCTTGACGGCCCTTCCGTTTTAAGAGTATAGCTGTGATTCGGGTGGGATATATGGTGAGTTTCAATTTCCTGCCTAAGCCGAAATTCTTCTCCGCAGCTGTCGCAGAGGATTTTTACAGGAAGTTCGCTTTTCAGGGCAATGCTTACTGCGGCCTGCAGGTCTTCAGCTTCCTGGCGCAGTTTTTCTGTACTGATGCCGCCTGAAATTGCGAACTCAAAAACGGTTTTCCGTATGGTTTCCCGCTCTTCAGGCAGATTCCAGAGCATGTGCTGAAGCAGGAGCACCATTGTCCTGTCCACGGCCGGGCATCCACTGCTGCAGGCTGCAACCTTCAAGACCTGAATGACTTTTTTCCAGCGCCGGTCAGAGATTTCAATCTCATGTAACTGAAGGCTCTTTCGAAGCTCAGTTACAATGATCTCAACATCAGGGTCAACAGGCAGATATTTTGCGCGTGCTCGAAGTCCGTATATTTCAGAGACTCTGAGACTTGTTGCAGGTTCGAATTCTTCAGGGCTTCTGAAAAGGAGGTTCCGAAAATTTTCCTCGTCCTGGATATAGGCGAGTCTGTACCTGAACAAAAAGCGGTCATAGAGTGCTTCAAGGCTCTCGTTTTCGTCAGGAAACTCATTGGATGCCCCGAAAACAGATAGCAGAGGCACGTCTACAAGCTCTCTTCCATTATGGTATTTGTGCTCATTGAGAATGGTCAGGAGGCTGTTCAGGATCGCACTGCTCGCTTTAAAAATCTCATCCAACAAAGCGATATGTGCGGTCGGGAGGCAGCCATCGATTTTCCTGCGGAATTCGTCTTCTTCCAGGGCTTTTAAGGAAAGTGGACCAAAGAGCTCTTCAGGGGTGGAAAAGCTTGTCAGGAGATAATTGAAAAAGTTTCCGCCTTCGATTGACTGGCAGATATTTTTCGCAAGCTGGGTTTTTGCCGTTCCAGGCGGTCCTAGAAAGAGGAGGTTTTCCCCGGCCAGCACGGCAAGGAGAGAGCCGTTGATCTCGGCTTCCCGCTCTTTAAAATAGACCATAAATGCGGATTTGATCTCAAGAAGCTTTTCTTTCAGGAGCAGACCTCCAGGTGAAGAGTGACATTTGGGCAAATCAGGACAAAATCAATTTGCAGCCAGGTTTTAAGTCTTTAGCCTGATTCTATTTTAAACCTTTCAATTGTATCTTATTTTCTAAAAACAAATCCTGGAAATGTAGCTTCCATTTTTATGTTTCAAAGCTATGTTTCAAGAAGGCTGTGAATCATTTTTCTGAGTTCTTTTTCAATTTACAAATTTTTTTAGATTATGTAAACCGTGAAGCTTAAATATGTTCACAACAGTGTTGATTTATCAACCATTGAAAATTCAATTATTTAATTTCTTATAATTGAAAAATCAATATTATTATAACTTCATTATATTTCGGAAATTATCTGCCTGAAAAATACTTCTGGTCGGCAAAATCTGGTATAAAAAAAGGTCAGTGGATAAAATGGACGAAGAGACGCTGAAGAAGATAATTCTTCTTATGACAGAAAGAGATGCTCTTGATAATTTGATTTTTGAACAGACTTTTCAGAAAAAAATTATTAGCAAATTTAAGAATCTGAGCAAGAATCAACCCATGGTAATCAAGATCATAGGCATGGAAGGTGAAATCATGCCCTCGACTATAGGGAAGTATACAGGCATGGATAAAAGCAGTCTCACTCGAATGGTTGATGATCTGGAGAAAAAAGGAATGGTATTTCGAAAAACTGACCCTGAAGACCGAAGGAAAGTGCTTGTTTCACTAACTAAAAAGGGACTAGAATGTTATAACTATTTCAATCAGGTCGCCGATGAAATCTTTAAGCTTGTAGATGAGAAGGATGTAGAAGAATATGTACAAAGTCTCGAAACGATGGTGAGCCTTTTAAAAAAGGCTGCCAGTCAACAAGCTAGACTCTAACTCGAGGGTGGGCGAAAGGAGGAAGATGAAGTGACTCTTAAAATTGTAGAAAATCTTCAGAAACTGGGGTTTACTGGAAACGAAGCTAAAATCTATGCAGTGCTTGTAGGTCTTAAACAGGCAAGAGCCAGTGAAATTGCAGAAGGTTCTGGAGTCCCGAGACCCAAAATCTACAGAACGCTCAGAGGGATGGAGAAGAAAGGGTATGTCCGGATTATTGAGGGCGAACCAACTCTTTTTTGCTGTGTAGAGCCTGAAGAGCTCATTTTCAGAATAAGGACGGATTTTATGCTTTCTCTAAAAGAGACTGCAAGTGAACTTAACGCTTTGAGCCCTACAACCAATGGATTTTCCTCTGAAAGTTTTCCAAAATTAGAGGTAAGGGTTTGAGAAAAAGAAGCTGGGAAAGGGGAACGTTGTTTAATGTAACTTTAGATAGTTTTGATGTAGTTTTAAGTATCATTAAGAAATCTGATTTTAAATTCTTATAGCTCTATTTTACTCTGGGCTTACAACACGACTTTCATAGCGTTTTTGTTCCCTGATTGGAAACAAAAAGAGAGCGGAATATTAATCCTTATTTTAGCCCGACTTTCGATTCGAAGATAGTCTTCGAAACTCTTTTATATATTTTTAGATAATCTCTACATATAGTAAAATTTATACCTGTAGGTTAAAACTAAAAATTTCTCCAAATGAATTCACGAGTTTGATCTTAATTCTTGTTTGATTTTAGTTCATTCCGAGAAAAATCACTTATCTTGACTGAATCTGTAATTTGCTCGCAAATAACGGGATTTTCAGGAGCCTTAAAGATGATTGAAGTAGGAAATCTTTCTAAATTTTATGGAAGTACAAAGGCAGTAAATGATATTTCCCTTTCAATTGAAAAAGGTGAGCTCTTTGGGCTTCTGGGTCCTAACGGGTCAGGAAAAACGACTATGATCAAGATGCTCACCGGTCAAATAAAGCCAACCTCTGGCTACCTCCGAGTACACGGCGTGGATGTGCTCGAAGACCCGATTCGAGTCCGGGAGCTGGTAGGCGTTGTTCCTGAGCAGGAAACACCACCGAGTTTTTTGACCGCTGAAGAATACCTCTATTTCGTTGCAAAAATCCGGAAAATGGAAAACTATGAGAAAACCTGTGAAAAATGGTTCGAATTCCTGGATTTCAGAGACCAGAAAAATTCACTATGCAAAGATCTCTCAAGGGGCACAAGGCAGAAATTGATGTTTGCTCAGGCTTTCCTGCATGAGCCGGAACTCGCAATTATCGATGAGCCTCTAATCAACCTTGACCCTATATTACCTGACAGGGCTTTCGCCTTCCATAAATCTCTATAACGGCAGGACTTTTGCATTATATACAATTTCAGTTATGCCACTGCTGCTTGTGAATGTTATCCTGTCAATGTTTGGCCCGTACTACGTACTTTATAAACCTCCTTCTGGTGCCTCCTGCCCTCTACCTGCTCGGACAGAGCTTCAAAAAATGGGACCGGATTGAAAGCCCGCGTTTCTAATTACAGTATCAGTTGACGGCATCAGTTGACGGCATCAGTTAATGGTATCAGTTAATGGTATCAGTTAATGATATAGCTCCCAGTTAAGTCAGAATTTACAGATTGCACGGATTTCTTTTTAACCTAAGATGGAAAATATGCTTGGAGGGAACGGTAATGATTCCTTTTTTTTATACATTCTTTATGTTTCTAAAGACGCTAAAAACGCTGCTTAAAGATCCTAAGTTCAGGTCCCTCCTTTATTTAACTGTGATAACTCTCGCAGGAGGTACTATTTTTTACCATAGGATGGAAGGCTGGGGATGGCTTGACTCTTTCTATTTTTCAGTTATCACTCTGGCAACTGTGGGTTATGGAGACTTTGCTCCTAAAACTGATTTTGGGAAAATATTTACCGTGGTTTATATTTTTACAGGACTTGGAATTCTTCTTGGTTTTGTCAATCCGATTGGAGAATATATTATAGATAGAAGATTCGAAGCGGAAAAGAATAAAAACGAAGGCAAAACCTATGAAAATAAATTTGATTTCTTCGGGGTATTGGGAAAGCTCAAGAATAAGAAATAGAATTTCTAGCAGGAAAAAACCTATGCTGAGAAACTTGAACTGATTTATCCTTTTTATATTGATTACATGAATTATTTTGGAATTGCCAGTGAGTTTTCTATTTAGTGGGTCAGAAGGACTGGAATTTAGAGTTTACTCGTATAGATACTTTTTATTTGTATAACCGGAAGAAGTTAAAGTTTCTTTTGGCATTTCAATGGATTTAAAAGCCGGTATGTTTATAGCAGCGGGTGCGGGTGCTAATTTTAATGTGACTTTGACCTGGAAGAATTGAGAAAGAGAGGAGTTGAAAACACTTCCATTCTGTGCCCTGATTTTTAATCTGCTTTCAAGACAGCAGGTGAGTAGAAAGAAAGGTGAGTGAGGAGAATAAGCACGAGAAATATTGAGAAGAGAGCTTAAAACTCTGTGGAGGGTGTTATTAGTGCCAACCATGCTGGAAGAGAAGGATTGGGACATCCTTCTTAAGAGAATCAAGAATGGGAAGTGCACTCCTTTTCTTGGATCTGGGGCCTGTTCTGAAAAGATTTCTGTTATTTCCCAGATTGCAAATGAGTGGGCAGAAGAGTACGACTACCCAATGGAAGACTCGGATGACTTAACACGGGTGGCTCAGTTTGTGGCTGTAACCGAAGGAGACAAGATGTTTCCAAGGGATGAGATTTGTAATAAAATTGCTGAACTGTCAGAAGAAATTACACCAACATACTTTGAAACTCCTGATGAAATTCACGGAGTGCTAGCCGATTTCCCACTACCAGTTTATATTTCCACAACTTACGATGACCTCATGGTGCGAGCTCTTAAAAGCCGTGGCAAAACACCAATCCAGGAAATATGTCGGTGGAATGAATACATCATAAAACGCAAACCAACGCCATCAGACTTCGACCCCACTCCTGAAAAACCTTTGGTATATCACCTCCATGGCTGCTATAAAATACCAGAGTCTTTAGTTCTAACAGAGGACGATTATCTGGACTTCCTTGTTGCTGTTTCAAAGGTAGAAAACCTGCTTCCTCCGCGTATTCAGGAGGCATTTGGAGGCACATCTCTTCTTCTAGGCTACAAGGTAACTGATTGGGATTTCCGTGTTCTTTGCCGGATTCTTGATGAATACATAGGAAGAAGTATGATGGGTAGAAAGCACATATCTGTACAGCTCGTGCCAGGGAACGTTTCTGAGACCCAAGAAGAAAAAGCTCAGAAATATCTGGATCGCTATTTTGAGGATCTTCATATCCAGGTATACTGGCATAATTGCTGCGAATTTGCCGCAGAATTGAGAACACGATGGGAGGCTTTCAATCGTGATATCACAAAAATAGATGCTGAAAATAGGCGACATTTTCTAATTAAAGAAAAAACCAATAAGGTTTCGATACTCTTCTTAGCAGCCGATCCCACTAATGAATCTCGCTTGCGGCTTGGTGAAGAATTTCGAGAGATTCAAGAAAAACTGAAATTGGCTAAATTTCGGGACCGCTTTACATTATTGCCACAATTGTCAGTTCGCCCATCAGATATATCCCAAGCTTTGCTTGATACACAGCCACATATCGTCCATTTTTCTGGTCATGGCACACCTACAGGTGCGTTATGCTTTGAGGATCTGGCAGGGAAAACTCACCCGATCGATCCTGATGCGCTTGCCGCATTGTTTGAACAATTTAGCGGTCAGGTGAATTGTGTAATTTTGAACGCTTGTTACGCAGAGATTCAGGCAAAAGTCATCGCTAAACACATCAAATATGTCATTGGCATGAACCAGGCAATCGGCGATAAAGCTGCTATTGCCTTCGCTATTGGTTTTTACCAGGCATTAGGAGGAGGGCTTAGCATTGAAGAGGCATATAGATTTGGGTGTGTACAAATTCAACTACAAGGTATTCCAGAGCATCTAACACCGGTTTTAGTAAAGAAGGATCAGTCGTTATTGTCACAGCTCAACAAATAAGGATTGAGACGATGTGGAGTGTCATTTAAATTCCAGGTTCAAATAAGCTCCGGGGTTTAAACATTTAATATTTTTTCACTGAAATCTAATGATGAAGGTCGAGCAATGGAACAAAGTGACAATTCTCCCCTAAAGCTCCTCTCTTTCGCCAATCCCGTATTTACAGTTATTCTCATTAAAATGCAGCTAAAAAACAGTACTTCAGGACAGAAATTCTCATATATCTGTGCAAATTCTAAATTTCTGGAAAATTTACGATCTGGATTTGAAATTAGCGTTGCTTAGTATCCAATTGGAGAAGTGGTTTGAATTTTGAACTTTGTGGAGGGTGTTAGTAGTGCCAACAATGCTGGAAGTGAAGGATTGGGATATCCTTCTTAAAAGAATCAAGAATGGGAAATGTACTCCTTTTCTTGGATCTGGAGCCTGTTCTAAAAAGATTTCGATTATTTCCCAGATTGCAAATGAGTGGGCAAAAGAGTACGACTACCCAATGGAAGACTCGGATGACTTGATACGGGTGGAGCTTGTGACTGTGGTTGAAGACCTTATGACTCTAAGGAAGAAGATATATGCAGAAAAATCAAAGAACTGTCTTCCGCAGAATTGAGAACACAATGGGAGGCTTTCAGTAGTGGTACCCGAATTCCAGGTTTACGTGGGCCCTCGACCTTTTGAACAGGAAGATGAATTCATTTTTTTTGGAAGAAACCGTGAAGCTCGAGATCTCCTGTCCCTAGTCATTGCACATAATCTGGTTCTCGTCTATGCCCAGTCGGGTGCAGGTAAGACTTCACTTCTCAATGCAGGGCTTATTCCTCTCCTTAAGGAAAACCAGTTTGAAGTTTTTCCGGTGGCGCGAGTTAAAGGCACAATTTTGGAATATACAAAAACTGACGAGATTTCAAACATATATGTCTTTAATACGCTTACAAGTTGGGCTGAAGGTGAATATGATATTGAGATCCTGGCTAAAATGAAACTTGTTGACTTTTTGAATAAACAGGAGCATATGCAGGATGAAGATGGCATGCCTTTACCCCGTGCCGTCATCTTCGATCAGTTTGAGGAAATATTCTCTTTATATCAAGACCGTTGGAAAGATAAAGATGGATTTTTTGAGCAAGTAAGTACTGCTCTGGAAGCAGACCCCCTTTTAAGGGTGGTTTTTGTCATGCGGGAGGATTTCATAGCTCAGCTAGACCCTTATGCTTATCTTCTTCCCGACAGATTGCGGACTCGTTTTCATATGGAGCGTCTGCGCAGTGATGCTGCTCTGCTGGCAATCAAAGAGCCTTTGAGATATACTGGCCGCTTTTTTGCAGAAGGGGTAGCAGAAAAACTTGTCGATGATTTATTGACGATTCGAGTTGAAACAACACCAGGCAAAACCGCTGAGGTAACAGGAGAGTTCATAGAGGCTGTGCAACTTCAGGTAGTATGCCAGAACCTCTGGCGTGAGTTACCTCCAGAGGTGAAGCAAATCACATTTCAGCACCTGAAAACCTATGGCAATGTGGAACAGGAACTTTACAGGTTTTATGAAGAGGCTATAAGGGCATCAGCAGAGAAGGCACGCATTGATGAAGAAGGCCTGCGCAGATTGTGTGGCGAAGTGCTGATAACGGCTATGGGGACACGGGGGATGGTTTATCGGGCTCCAGCGTGCACCTGTGATGTTCCCAATGCAGCCATTGATGTGCTTGAAAGCATGCACCTTATCAGAGCCGAGTGGCGGGCAGGTGCACGCTGGTATGAACTGACTCACGACAGGTTTATCGAGCCAATACTATCTTCTAACAAGGTTTTTAATGATAAACTGGCAGAGATAAAAAGGACAGAGAAAGAAAGGCTAGAAAAAGAAAGGCTAGAGAAAGAATGGGCAGAGAAAGAACGGCTAAAGAAAGAACGGCTAGAGAAAGAA
>NZ_DAGK01000014.1:0-9470 GCF_002495725.1 Methanosarcina sp. UBA411 | reverse complement strand
GAGAAAGAACGGCTAGAGAAAGAGAGGGCTGAAAAAGAAAGGATCCTACGCCACAAAATTAAGACACTTGGAGTCTTTTCAATTGTCATTTTAATTTTAGCCGGACTTGCATTTTCTCAGAAACTAATTGCTGAAGAAAAGAGTAATCTTGCTGAAGAAAAGACTAAAGAAGTAGAGAAGCAGAGCCATCTTGCTGAAGAACAGACAAAGCTAGCTGAAGAAAAGAGCCATCTTGCTGGAGAACAGACAAAGCTAGCTGAAGAACAGAAACAGATAGCTGAAGAACAGAGAAAAATAGCCGAGACGCAGAAGCAGCTTGCTGAAGGACAGAGAACAAGAGCCAAGAGTCAGAAACAGCATGCTGAAGAAAAGACAAAAGAAGCTGAAGAAAAGACGAAAGAAATTAGTGCTTCGAAATTAAATTTACAATCCAGTATTCTCTCTCAAGATCCTAGGACTCTGGATAAAAGTGTTCTTCTTGCTATCGAATCATTTAATATTAGCAGAACATCGACCGCTGATCAGTTAATACGCCAGGGATTGTTACTCATACCTCATAAAGTTGTATTTTTGAATCATGATCAATGGGTGAATGATGTTGTATTTAGTCCTGATGGAAAATACGTTTCTACGGCGAGTAATGACAATACCTCACGTTTATGGGATGCACTTACAGGTAAAGAGATTTTAGTTTTGAATCATGACGCTTCGGTGAATAATGTCGTATTCAATCCTGATGGAAAATATGTTGCTACTGCAAGTGCTGACAATACCGCACGTTTATGGGATACATCGACAGGTAAAGAGATTTTAGTTCTGAAACATAATGGTCCAGTGAATAATATCGTATTCAGTCCTGATGGAAAATATATCGCTACGGCGAGTGATGACAATACCGCGTATTTATGGATATGTAATACAGAAGATCTTATTAATCAAGCTAGCCATCGTTTAACCCGAAATCTTACACCAAAGGAATGGAAACAGTATATGGGTAATGAGCCTTATCATAAGACATTTCCAAATTTACCATAAAAGTTCGTGAATATGGGACTTACTCACTTAATGTATAAAATCAAGCACATTCGACATTGTGACTGGTTTAGTGTTTTACATCTGGAGACTTAATGCAGGAACTTACGTAATTGAAGTACAAAACCAATAGCAATAAACTCATAACTTCCAAATATCCAAATTATAACTATGACGTTTATTGCACTTGCTTTTTTCCATCGTAAGTGCGTAAGCCCTATTATTATAACCTTCGTAAAAAAGAATATATCATCATTGATTTAATCCTAAATATTTTCCATGAAAGGAATGAGTAATGAAGCTATTGCTGATGTTTTAAGGATACAGTCAGCTACTTTAAAGCAATAGTTAGACTTGCATCTGAGTGTAGCATAATGGCAAATCAAATGACGCTTTACTGTACCCGTTTCAACTTCTGTAGAGAGCATGTGGAATTAAAGTATAAAGATGGAAGAAGCGTTGGATGTAAAAATACACCTGCAAGAGAAGCAGGGATTATAGATTCAAAGTGGACACTAAAAAATGTTTTTTTAAATCTGTTTAAAAGACGAGATTAAATTGTCGGGTATACCAGCACTTCCCACCGAGGAATATTCTCCTGGTCCAAGATCCCAATAACGACCTCCATAATTTGGATATTCATAGAATCTCCATGTACCTGACATGACCTTAATTGATGATATCTTGTCGTTCAATCCAACGCTTGGTTGATCATAAGTAGCGTCAAGATTTTCTCCCCCAAAGTTAATAAGCCCATATACAATTACTTCTGCTGCGCTTACTGTTCCAGCTGTTGCAGATATCACAGAAAAGGCCAACAATAAAACGTACAGTATCTTCCTCAAAGTACCGAATATCTCTTTTCCCATAATACCATACTCCCAAAGTTTATATTCAATAAAGTTTTAGTTTTTCAACTGTTTTTCCTAGCAGACAGCTTGATATAGTCAAATTGAATCATTTTTGCAGGTATTGCAATCTGGCTGTATTCCCAAGTTATTGAACAGGGCCCTATAAGTTAGCAATTTCCAATTTCCACGTATGATCAGTTATTTTTCTGCCATTGCTGGAGTTCCCTTGAAACCATTTTCTTTTTCAGAGTCAATTTTTAATCGAGAATGTCTTAAAATCCAAAAGCATTTCTCCTATTGGAGAACAAATCACGTTAATTTCAATTTTAGATCATAAGTTTTCTGGAATTCAGATACACACTAATCTTAAGTTATCACTCTATCTCATAGGACTATATGCACTCAAAATATAAAATCAAGTACAGTAAACATTAAATGTTACCGTTTTTTGGTTCAAATGCATGAGTCCTATCTCAATTAGGATCAAGTTTAATTTTAAGATATGATCTTAGTTCTCAAATTCTGAATAAAAACTCAAGTTTCCAACAATGAAAATTAATTTAAAACTTTTATTAATGTGAGAATAAAGGTTGTTTTTGGGATGAACTCCCCTTTAAATAACCTGCTACGATTTGAATTCCGATTGATAAGTTAATTCTTTTTAAGAAGTGTTCGGGATATAATTATTTGTGATTATTTATTATTTTGACTGGAAACTTATTTATAACTTTAAGTAAGTATACACATTACTTAATTAAAATAATAAAACAGAAGGGATCTATATGTCAAAAAAATCTACAATAGGCGACACTCCAAAAGCAGGGGCTAGTTGTGGAAAACCTCAGGCAAAGGCTCCAGCTGATAAGTCATCAAAGAAGGAAAAATCAGCCAAAAAAGGGAAAAAAGAAAAATAATTGAAACAAATCAGTTCTTCAGGTAGTAGCTTATCATTTCAATCGACACCCGGGAAATATGGAGCATAATAAAATTTGAAAGTCTGTTATAGAATATATAACCTGATGCATAATAAAAGAAATTCAGAAATGTATCCTATAACAGATACAAAAAACCAATAAGTTACTGCCTGAGTGACTTTCCTTAAAGCAGATTTTTGGGCTGTTTATGTGTAGGCAGCACAGGCAGCTTCATTGTATTAATTAAGGTCAAGTACAACTCCGTCAAGCTTCTAGATTCCATCGATTATACTGTCAATCGGATCAGTTTCGATAAGTCCGGACATTCTATCACCGATTCTCTTTCTTTTTCTACGTCTTCAGTTTGTTTGGAGGAAGGTTTTTAAATTGATTGCTAGACATAAGAATTAATAAAGGAACATAATAAATGGAAAAGACTAAACTCAAGATTTCCTCAAGAAAAGCGGAGATGGTACATTGACAGAAAATCCTTTACAGGTTATTGTGGATCAGGACCCTGAATTATTTACCCTGCTTGAAAATACACGTGAACTTGCTTTTGTGGAAGGCGGAATTCCTCTCAAGTACAAATTCCTGCTTGCAATGTCCCTGGATGCAGCTAACGGTGCAGTAAACGGAGTAAAATCCCTTGCAACTCAGGCAATGCAGGCAGGTGCAACAAAAGAAGAAGTAATGCAAGCAATAAGGATAACTCAGTACATTTTTGGAGTTGGAAGCGTTTATACAGCCTCAGAAGCCCTTAAAGGAATATTATAACTTTAAAAGCGTTAAAAATTGTAATAGATCCATCGAATTATTCGTCTTACAGAATATTTCATAAGGCTTTATCTTATTACTTCTTATGTTAAGTAAAAAGCTACCTTTAAATTATTTTATACTTAATGAATATTTTAAATGTTATTTAATACTATTTAATATAATATATTAAATAATATATTAAATAGTATATTAAATAATATTTAAAATATTATTTTTAAATATCATTTTTAAATATTATATTAGGAGAACAAGATGCCGGATTTTTTTTGACTTTTAACTCTTTTGGGTTAGTAATTTATAACATTTTTCGAACAGAATCGAATTTTTACATCAACTTGGATTTTTTTATATATCGAATCAATAACATTTTTGAATTGACATTTTCTACATTTATGAATCCTAGATGATTTATTTCTTCAATAAAGTCATGATAATGTATAATTACGTTAATGATGTCATTTTAAAGGCACCGTTCTTCCAAGCTGGGACTCGGGGTGGAAAACTATTAAAAATCAGGAAACAACTTAAAAGCAGAAAGGTAATGGAAATGCTGTACAGAAAAGTACCACAAAATGGAGATAAACTTTCTATACTGGGATTCGGGTGCATGCGTCTTCCAGTAAAAGAAGACGGTACGATAGATGAGGAAAGAGCCACTAAGCAAGTACGCTATGCAATTGACCATGGAATAAACTATATTGACACGGCCTGGCCGTATCATATGGGAGAAAGCGAGCCTTTCCTTGGCAGAGCTCTTGCTGATGGATACCGCGAAAGAATCAAGCTTGCTACAAAACTTCCCTCCTGGACAATAAAAAACCGAGAGGATATGGATAAAATCCTGAATGCCCAGCTTGAAAGGCTCAGGACGGATCATATCGACTATTACCTTGTACACGGACTCGTGGGGGCTTTATGGGATAAAATGGAAAAGCTTGATGTTCTTGGTTTCCTTGACAGGGCAAAGGCTGACGGTCGAATCGTAAATTCCGGCTTTTCGTTTCATGGGTCAATTGACGATTTCAAACGAATCGTGGACGCATATCCCTGGACTTTTTGCCAGATACAGTACAATTTTCTGGATGAAAAGAACCAGGCAGGAACGGAAGGACTTGAGTATGCCGCTTCAAAGGGTCTGGGTATTATTATCATGGAACCTCTGCGCGGAGGCAAGCTGACAAAACTGGTGCCTCCTGAAGTTCAGGAGATCTGGAATGAGGCTCCTATAAAACGCACACCTGCAGAATGGGCTCTTCGCTGGGTGTGGAACCGACCTGAGGTTACGGTTGTGCTTTCAGGCATGAATGAGGAATCCCATCTTGAAGAGAACCTGAGAATTGCGAATGAAGCCTATCCGAATTCCCTGAAAGAAAACGAACTGCAAATTGTGAAAAAAGCAGAACAAAAATATAGGGAGATTATGAAAACAGGCTGCACAGGCTGTAGATACTGTTTACCCTGTCCTTCTGGTGTGGACATTCCTGGCTGCTTTGAAGTATATGACAACTTTTACCTATCAGGAAATGAAAAAGAAGCAAAACTTATGTATGTGGCAAAGCCAGGTGGGATAATAAGAGGCGATGTACCAGGATATGCTTCCCAGTGTATCCAATGCGGACAATGCACTGAAAAATGCCCGCAACATCTGGATATTTCTTCCTTGCTTAAGGCCGTGGAGGAGAAATTTGAGGGAAAAGACCTGAAGGGATGGAAGGTTATAGCAAAAAAAATGTTCGGGAAGGAATAAAAAGCGTTTTAGAGAACATAAAGGTTTTGAGGATGAATAAAAGTAAAATAATAAATCAATAATCCTTTTTAGCCTTTTAATGCATTATCCGAATATACAATTGCCTAATATCTTCTATTGCTTTTTCATTTAGCATTCCTTTCCTATCGAAAAAGCTATTCCAAGCTTACATCTCATATCATAATAGTCTCCATTTCCAGAATTGTATATAGCAGGCCTGATTTTCTAATATCTGGATTTCCTTTTTCATCGAGTACAGATTAATCGGCCTTGATGTCCAGAATTTCTCCTACAAAGAGAGTATGAAGTCCTATCTCAAGGGTATGCAGAAGTTTGCACCCTATTAAGACCGGAAACTCTCCCACTTATGGGGCAGGCACAAGCTCGCTTCTTACCGGTATAAGGCAGGCTGCCTCAAACTTATATCCATCTCTTCCGCTTGCGATTCCTATGTAATCGGCTTGCCTTAAATATTCTTCTGACGGAATGCTGACCGTAAATGCTCTGTTTTCCATAATACAGGATAGCTATAAGTCGCTTTTCTTAAGGATATGCTGATGCATGGAGGGTTCGAACAGTAGGTTCCTGCCCAGGCTATAGTCATGGCAGTTGGTTTTCCGTTCATGTCATAGGTATCGATAACCCATGTTAGGGCCGGAAATGTGAGTGGTTTTGCTCCTACTGATTGCTTCATGCTTTTATTTTTCTTTTCAATAGGTGAAAAGAGAGAACGAGACTGGTGTGAGGAGCCATTTTATTGATTTTCACCGAATCTTATAAATGCTATTGACTTGTAGCAAGATTAGCTCTTCAGGATTCTTAATTTCTGTATATTGAATTACAAGTTAATCCTTTAATACACGGGCCAAGCCTTAAAATTTTCAAAGCCCTTCAATATTTAAGGCCTTCTTTTTTTCGAACCTGGGGAATTTTGCAATCTCCTTGTAAGTCGCCACCTCCGGCAGAAAAGCTGAGGATAAAAACATCTGGGAAATATAATATTTTTAGTATATTGAGAATTTAATATGCTGGAAAAATCGGGCAAGTATGATATTTCAGAAAAAGCTTATTTTTTAAAGTAGAAAAATATTGCTCGAGGATAGAAAAGCAACATCAGTTAAGCTATATACAATAGAGAGAATCTCTAACTGATAATCATTGAGTAAAAGGATAACAGTTTCTGGAGCTAAATCCGGAAAATGCCTTAAACGCTGTACATAGTATGAAAAACATACTTATCAATGGTTATTGTGTGGCTTAAAAAGCTTATGAGTGTGAATTTACGTTAACGGGATGTGGAGCCCGTTAAGGATCTAAATACAACAAAATTGAGATCCTGAAAGAAAGGCAGTTCTCTGCCAGATTGGATTTTAAGAAAAAAGGAGATTTTCAATGGCAAAAGATGAAATATTAAACGCTTTAGCTGATGCTGTAGTTGAAGGCGACGAAGAACTTGCAGAAGAATTCGCACAAAAAGTCCTTGAAGAAGAACTTGATGCGTATGAGGCAATCGTTGACGGGCTTGCAAAAGGCATGAAGATTATAAGTGATATGTATGAAAAGGGAGAAGCATTCGTGCCAAGTCTTCTTCTTGCAGCCGATGCAATGTATGCAGGAATGGAAATTCTCACCCCTTACATTAAGGTAGATGGAAGTGCCGCTCCCCAGAACGTAATTATAGGCACTGTGGAAGGAGACGTCCACGATATAGGAAAGAACCTCGTTAAGACAATGATGACTGCAGCCGGCTTCAATATGATTGACCTTGGCTGTGATGTGCCGCTTGGAAAATTTGCAGAGGCTGCAAAGGAAAACAAAGCAACAGCAATTTCCATGAGCACCCTGATGACCACCACAATGGGAGGAATGGAAACTGTTATCGAACAGCTTCAGGAAGAAGGTATAAGGGATTCTCTTGTGGTTATGGTAGGCGGTGCACCTGTTTCAAAAGAATATGCAGAATCCATCGGAGCAGACGGCACGGCTCTTGATGCAAGTGCAGCAGTCGAAACCCTTACCGCTCTTGTCAGCGAGATTTCGGAGAATGCCTGGAGCGAATCCGCACTTGTAGAAAGTAAAATGAAGTATAAAGAGTCCCTTGCTCAGAAAGGAGTAAAAGAAAATATCGATATCGGCCTTGTAACCGCCGAGAAAGTTATGGCAGAATTTGACTCCGTTATCCCCAAGTTAAATGAAACCATGACAAAGGCAGAGAGGTTCACCGCCTCACTTGAAGATAAGAAAGTCGATAGGCTTCCGATTGCAACCCTTGCTTGCGGTGTATCTAGAAAATTCGTGCCCTGCAGTTATGTTGACTACTCTACAAAGGCCGAAAAATATGCAGCTTGTGTGGAAGCAGGTATCAAATACTTCAATATGGACACCTTCGTGGGACTGACCGATCTCTGTGTTGACGCAGCAGATTTCGGAGCAACTATCAGGTACCCTGAGGAGGATACCCCTGCAGCTATAGGACACCTTGAAGACTATGAAAAACTGGAAGTTCCGGAAATCAAGGAAGGCACCCGTGCATATAACCTTATCCAGGGCAATAAACTCGCAACCGAGAAGGCACACGCTCTTGGAGCACCCATGACAGCCCTGATTGAAGGCCCAATGGTGGCTCTTACCCAGATCATGGGAGCAACTCGTGTACTATCCGATCTCAGAACCAACCCGGATGTTGTCCTTAAGGCTCTTGACAAGACTACCACCTATGTTGAAGAGATCATGAAGGGTATGTTCGAGGAAGCTCAGCCTGATAATCTCTGTATGGTTACCCTGTGGACAAATAATGTCATCCTCAGCGCTGATGAATATATGAAGTCCGAAGGTCAGGTCATGCAGAACAGGATTGCACCTCTCTATAAGAAGTATAACAAGCCGACCGTTATCCACAATTGTTCCGATGCCCCACACTGGGATCTTATCAACAAATGGGATACAAAGTACTACAGTTACACTTTCTATCCGGATGAGGTCAATAAAGGTTCCAAAGACCACAAATATCTGATCAACAATTACGGCAAGGAAACTATGTTTGCCGGTGAAGTCAGTCCAATTATCTTCCTTGATAACAGCCCAGAGGGCCTGGAAAAAATGAAGGCCGACACAATTGCGCTTCAGGAGAGCGTACTTCAAACCCTTAAAGAAAACGGAATGCAGTCCAAATATGCGATTGCAACAGGTTGTGAAGTACCCCCAGGAGCTCCCTGCGATTCCATTACTGCCCAAACCTATACTGTGGCACAGAAGGGCCCGGAGATCTACAAGAAAATTATGGGATAAAATCGGTTTTACAGAAAAGTGGGCTTCTACTTGTGCATAAAAGGATAGGCTTTCAGCCTATCCTGTATTTTTAGTTATATAGAGTGCATGTAGACTCCCGAAATTCGATTATTGAGACCCATCCTATAAATTACACATATGGATCAAGCCCTGTAAGGTCAGCCTTTACAGTCTCTTCATTTTCCGGGCCGCCTATAAAAACGAATCTGACAATGAAAAGCCCTGAGAATTACTTAGAATATGCTGAAAAGTGTTCCCAATCATAGTGATTTTGAAACCCGGATTAATTGTGTTTAGATAGAATCTGAGTATGCTTTGAGAAAACAGGTTGAATTTACAGCAGGGAAAAAAGATGGCAAGCGAATTAGAAACAACTCCTCCTGAAAGCCAAGATGGCATTGCAAAACTTGCTCGAACAGTTCGAGAGAAAATCTTGATTGACGAGCCTGTAAAAGAAGACGGGCTTATTGACCAGCTTGAACGAGCAGCGACTGAAATCGATGATTTGCTGGGCTCGTCTTTTGGTCCAAGAGGCATGAACAAAATAATAATAAACCCTGTAGGGGATATTTTTGTCACAAGTGATGGCAAGGTAATTTTGAAGGAAATGGATGTGCTCCACCCGATTGTGACCACACTTAAAAAGCTTGCCGAGTCGATGGATAAAGCCTGCGGGGACGGAACAAAAACTGCTGTTATTTTAGCAAGCAACCTTATAAAAAACGCAATCGAACTGATAAGACAAGGTGTACACCCAACAACCGTTATAGAAGGATATGAGCTTGCCCTGAAAAAAACGTACGAGATGATCCAGTATAGTGTTAAGCAGGCAACGGAAGAAGATGTGCGGACAACAAT
>NZ_DAGK01000030.1:0-25301 GCF_002495725.1 Methanosarcina sp. UBA411 | reverse complement strand
TCATTCTTATCACCTGAAGTATTCTCGTTGTTCTTGTTTCTTTTCCGGTGCACATTTACTATCTGATAAAAGGCGATAAGGAAAATTAGTATGATTGCTACACCCTTCATGCTAAATTTCTTCTCTGAGGCTTCAAGGGGTAGGTTCACTTTCATATTTTCTGAAAAGGAAGTTTCCCCATCCTCATCAATATACTTTATTTCGCTATTTATGCCGTAATTTTTCACAACGGCTTTCTGGCTTGCCAAAATTTGGAATTTAGCAGTCTTGCTCTCTCCTGGACCTATATCTCCGAGTCTTACTGTAGACTTTTCAGTACTCAGAGGACTCATAACAATTATCCGGGCCAAGGCATCCTTTGCTACGTTTTCTCTGGTGTTTTTATAGGTAACTTCAATGACTTTGCTCTCTCCCTGCATAAGGCTTCCAGAGACATTGGTCACTTCAAATTTAGGTTCACTCTTTATGGAAACCGGGATTCTGAGAGTTTGGTTTTTCGTTTTGTAATCTCTGGTATAATCCATATCCATGATTCCCAGGTTTATTGCATTCGAAGTTACAGTTAGGACGTTTGCCTGATATTGATATTTTACAGGCAGAAAAAGTTCATAATTCCCAGCAGGTATGTTGTCGTCGATTTTTAGAGTGTAGTTTAGGGTTGCCGTGTGTCCGGTTTCAAGTTCTTCCAAACTCTGAAAACTGGTTGTGGGCTCGATTTCAATGTACTCCGTTCCAGATTGAAGAGTAGCTTCGATATCTTTTGCTGTTGTACATTCTTTTTCTTCTCCCATCTCTTCTAGTGCAATCGTTTCCTCAGCAGAGTCTGGAATCTTATTCTGGTTTACATTAAGTCTCTGGAAACCATCTATCACTCCATCATTCGCGATTTTTATCTGCAGGTCTGCAGTATCTCCCCTGTTGAGCTCAGGATTTCCTGTAATTGAAGCGTTGATATCTGGCTCCCCGTAACTCCTGTAGTAGTCTACAGTGTACCCATGCTCCGGAATAAGGAAGTTTGTTTCGTCATCTTTGTCATCTCCGAGGGCTGGAAATGAGGTCACTGATAATATTAACAGGATTAACGCAAGTATAGCTGTTTTTCTAATTATTTCTTGCCTTGGTTTTATGGGCACTTGTATCATATCTTGGTCCCCGAAGTTTGTTTTTTTGTCTCTGTCTTTGTCGTCCTGAGACCTTTCCTTCGATCTCGCCAGGTATCAAAAGTAATAATAAGCGGAGGAAAGACTACAAAGGTTGCTAGGAGAGCCAGCAAGACATCGATAACTGTAACTGTACCGAAGTCAGTTATTATAGGGAAAGGAGAAGCAAGCAAGGCCATAAACCCGAATACTGTAGTGGCTCCTGAAGCAACAATTGCACTTCCTATTTTGGAACTGGTCATCTCGATAGCCTCTAAAGGACTTGCTCCTTTGTCCTTTTCTTCAAAGTAACGTTCCATCATGAGGATAGCATATTCGGACCCGACTCCCAGTATCAGAGCTCCCAGGGTTGCTGTGAGGGGAGTATAGCTGATATTAAGAAAGCTCATGACTCCTCCTGACCAGCCAATAACTATTAACATTGGGATTACAGGAACCAGGGCTTTGACCCAGTCTCTGTATACAACAAGAAGCCCTCCGAGCACGAGAATCAGGCCAAGGAAAGTCATTGCTATTCTTCCGCTGGTAAGAGCAGAGATTACCTCTATATACACAACCGAGTTTCCGGTAATCGTGACATCAGTGCCTGCTGGAGCCGGCATCCATTGCATATCCTGCTTGACAATATTCGTGAGTTCCTCGATACCTGTTACCTTTATGTCCGAAACCGCATTCCCTATATCAAAGTTCAGGAGAAGCATATTCTTCCCGTACATATAGCGGTCTTTCTGTGTCTCCGGAATTTCGGAGTAAATATTCTCTATTTCCTGACTGGTATCGGGAATTACCCCACCATTTCTTTCCTTTACCAGTGACACGATACTCGAAGCGCTGTAAATGTGGCTATTGGACGCTACTTCATGTTTGGAAAACTGGTCAATCCACTTAAGGACATCCGGATTAGCTGTATCCTTAACCTTGATGATAAGATTTAATTCATCGCTATTGCCCATGATATTTCCCATGTGGCGAAGATCCACAAGTGAAGGCATGTCCTGAGGCACAAAGGTTTCAACGTCAGTCTGAATAGGTACGGACCGGTCGAGGTAAAGGCCGCCAAAGCAGAGCAAGAGTGCAACTCCCAATACGATAACATCATATTTGATAGTTAGATCAGTGGTTTTCTTGAGAACTCTCCCTATTAGACGGTCGCTTTCACTTCCGTCCTCAGCTTTTTCCTTTTTCTCAATCTCTCTTTTCCTTTCCGGATTTGCAGGTTTTATCTTATTTGCTATTTTTCTCAAGGGGTTTTTATCCGAGTATTTATCAAATAAAGAAATCGTTATAACCCCCACGAAGATGGAGGAGAAGTAACACATTAAAACGCCTATCATGAGCAATTTTCCAAAATCCTGGATCATTGGCACGGTGGATGTAAAAAGGGAGAAAAATCCAAGGGCTGTCATTGCTAGAGCTGTGAGAACTGCAGGCCCAGTATGCTTTACGGTTTCTATAACTGCCGTTGTTTTGTTCCCTTTTTCTTGCAGCTCCTCTTCAAGTCGGTTATGGAACTGAATGGCATAGTCAATCCCTACGCCTATAAGGATAGGGAATGCAGCCATGGAAACCATGGACATAGGAATTCTTATATAACCCATAGCTCCGAAGGTGTAAACAATACCAAGAAGAACTATCGGCAGGGGGAGAAGGCACCAGCGGACGTGCCTGAATACGAGAAGCAGTACAATAATCATGAAAACGGCTGAAAGCCCCAGCAGTATACCCATACTTGAGCTCATCTCATAGTTCATGGAAATACCGAATGCCGGATCGCCAGTAACAATAATATTATAAGAAGGTGGAAAGTCCGCAAAAGAAACTGCACCTTCAGTGGCAGTAAGGATGTCTTCCTGTGTTTTTTCGCTAGCCGAACCAGCCATGACTACCGAAATCATCATATGAGTATTGTCAGGAATAATCTGTCCGAAAACCTTAGGGTTTCCATCTACTATAGCTTTTATTTCTTCATCAGTATCAGGAAGTTCATACCTCCCTGTCATTTGGTAATTGATTGTTTTGATCAGTGAAGCAGGGCTTGTAGTCTCAGTCACTCCATTCGTTGCCTGGATCTGGTGTTCTAACCTGTCTACAGCCTTCATCAGGTCAGCACTCTTTACCTCGTTGCCCTCTACCATTACCACAATAGATTGCGTCTGGAATATTTTTTGATAAAGGTGATCGTAATCTTGGTAGAGAGGAGAATCTTTCCCAACAAAGGTTTCTGTTCCTGATTTCATCTCAATAAGCTGTGCTCCCTGTATTGATAGTATTATGAACAGGAAAGCTACCAGGAGTATGGAAAAATGATTGTTGTGAATGAATACACCAACTTTTTCAAAAAATGTCTGAATGGTGAATTCCTCCCATTATCTTTTTAAAATTACTATTAAAATAACTAATGGATTTATTAATCTAAGTTTACTTTCCAAAAACACTGTTCCGATTTAAATCCATCGATGAGTAATTTCTCTTAAAATTATTATCATTGTCTCGAATTTCTGTAAGTAGACTTCAGCACCTTTCGAATTTACATGATCAAAGATTTTGTCAAAGACTTGACAATAATCTTTCTATAGAAAGTTTGTTCAAAAACGTATCTCAAGAGTATGCCTGTCCAAAGACTAAAATGCTGACAGCACTTTGAGTCAGCATTCATTCTTAAGACAGGTATTTATCAGGCACAGTACAAAGACCTTATTGACAATACTGTCTAAGAAATTTTTTGAGATCTAGATTGGACAGTATGCCAGATGCCAGATAGATGTCAGATATTAGAGTGCCCTTTCTTTTCCTTCCGTAATATCAGCTTTGCTCACATCGCCGACTGGGTTGTAAGCCTCGTACACGTACCGTTGTCCTCTCATTGCCGATAGCACTGCTGCTATACTGCAGAGTACAGCCCCGATTATGAACGAAATACGCAGCGCTGGCATGAACGCCTGCTGCAGTGTCTGTGGGAACCAGTAGTTGCTTGTCAGTGTGGTCAAGATTTGTTGAGGTATTGAGCTGACGATACTCGGATCTATAGAGTTCAGAATCGAGCTCATTGGGTTATAGCCTAGAAAGGCAGAGAACAACGCATTTGTAGGCGACATTAATGCTAGCTGATTCGCTAGTTGTTGCAAAGCAGGAGCAATTTGTGCAGATCCAAGGCTGGCAAACGAGCTGTATACCGCATCTGGAAACGATTTTTGGATACCTACAATCACGATGGTGAAGAATATGGACATGCTCAGCGTACTGGCCGAGTTAGATAGTGTGGATAGCATGCCTGACGCGATACCCCGGTTTTGAGGCGGCACAGAATTCATTATCGAGGAGCTATTAGGAGAGGCGAACATACCGTTGCCAATGCCCATGAAGAAGATCAATATTCCTAGCTCCCAGTAGTCGAAGTTATAGGGAAGCAGAGCGAGCCCAAGAAACACCAGCGCTACGATGCTCATTCCAGCAGTGGCGATCCATCGAGGTCCATACTTGTCCGAGAGCATCCCGGAGATCGGTCCCATGATCATAAAGCCAAGAGTCATGGGAAGCATATAGATACCTGCCCATAAAGGCGTGTCCTCAAAGCGATAACCTTGGAGCGGCAGCCAGATCCCTTGCAGCAGAAGAATAAGCATGAACATGGCACCGCCTCGGGCAATAGCTGAAGTGAAACTGGCAAGACAACCATAGGTAAAGGCTCTGATCTTAAAGAACTCCAGCTTGAACATAGGGTTCTTCATCTTGCTCTCGATGAATGGGAAGGCGACCAACAATATGATTCCGATACTTAAGGCTGCCATTACCCATGGGTTGTTCCAGCCCATCGCATCGGTGATACCATCATGCTCGTAAGGCATCAGGGCATAAGTGACACCGATCAGAAGCGAGGTCAGCCCGCCGACAAAGAGTAAATTTCCCACAATATCAAGACTGGTCTTAGAAGCCCTGAATGATATATCCTTCATTTTCCAATAAGACCACACCGTTCCAAGGATAGCAAAGGGAATATTGACAAGGAACACATAGCGCCAGTTGTACGTCGCCAGTATGCCACCAAGTAGTAAGCCAATAAACTGGCCGGACATAAAGGCTACCATATTTATGCCCAGTGCCTTTCCCCTCTCACTGACAGGAAACGCGTCAGTGAGAATGGCTGAGCTGTTAGCTATGGTGAATGCGCTACCCACAGCCTGTATAAGCCTGAAAATAATTAGCTCCAGTGCACCAGTGTTGCCTGTGCCAGGTGTCAGATAAAGCAGAATTGAGCCGATGGCGAATATAAGGAAGCCCAGCCGGAACAGTTTTACCCGACCATACATGTCCGCCAGCCGACCAATAGTGAGGAGCAGTGTAGCCGTGATCAGACCAAAGCCCATAAGGAGCCACAGAAGATACTGAAATGCACCAGGATCCGTCGGGTCCATCTGGATGCCCTTGAATATCGCAGGCAGCGAGATCAGGATGATGCTGCCGTTGATAGAGCCCATTAATGATGCTAAGGTCACATTGAACAGTGCAACCCATTTGTATGCAATGCCTTTTTTTTGTATAGATATATTCTCTTTATCTATTAAATTACTATTTTTATTCAAGTTATTACCTCGTTTTTGCTGCCGGCGGGTAAATTGGCAAGGTTTGCAGTGGCAAAGCTGACTATGTTATTTAGACCTGGTTCTCGGAGTGACAACAATAATATGACAAAAATAATTCATCATTGGGTATTATAGACCTGTAACCGCTTCATTTCGTCGACAAAGGCCGAGCGTAAAGCTATTCATGCGGTTTCTTATTAAACTGAATTCTTATTCTACGAGCCAGATATAACTATTTCTACGTAAATAACGTTAATATTTTTAATATCGTTAATATATGAGAGTGTTAATATAGTGATATCATGGAAGAAATTGTACACATTATACCTCTTGCCTCTGAAATCGATATGGCTGTCAGGCCATTTGACAAAATGAGGGCTAATAAAGTCTATCTTTTACATACTAAACCCATAAGTAAAGAGTTCAGTTCAAAGTGCCGTGAATACTTTTTACAGGAAGTCAAAAAGCGCCTTGAAGAGAAGAACATAGAGGTTATTACTGTGGGAAGTGAGATGTCTGATCCGCTTCCTCTTTTGTCGACTATAAGTAACTTGATCGTCCAGGAGAAAAAAGAGAATAATCTTGTCTATGTTAATATGAGTGCATCGGGAAAATTGACCGCAGTCGCATCGACTTTTGCTGCCATGCATCACGATGTTAAAGTTTACTACGTATATGCCGATGGAGGCTATTCAAAAAATGAAGAAGAATTGTTGGAACATGGACTGTCCATTGTTAATAAGTTAAGGTATTACATTTTGACTAATTTTACTATTGACACTCCTACTGGAGCAAGAAGCGTGTTCCTCACGGAACTCTACAAAAAAGAAAAAATGACAACCAATGACATCGTTAAAATGATCAAAGACAACAGGCTTCAAGGCTTTGAGGATCTTAATGAGAATATAGGCGGAAAGCAAAGGACTTCAAGTAACATACTGGTCAGAATAAACAGGGGCCTCCTTGATGAGTTAAAACATAACGGTTACATACGTGTTGAAAAAAGAGGTAGAAATAATATTATTGTCATAACAGATAAAGGAAAGTACGCTGCATGCCTGATAGGCCATGCTTGAGTGCTTGCTTTCAGGAAGCCTAGCCTACGTTGAAGATCTACGGTAAAGATAATCTTTTTTATTTCTTTTTTCCTAAACAGATCTTCTAAGCATGTTTATATAATTAATTACTTTTCACTCTATTTTATTCTGATTTTTACTGTGCTTAAATAATTACTTACAAATATCTAAGCTTTGAGATGGCTTGTTTATGAAATAATACTGTTTTAAAATACTTAATTATGAATTAATTATTTTTGAAATACTTATTTTTGAAGCAGCCTATTATGGAACTTTTATTTTTGAGATTTTCAATTTTAGAACGTTCATTTTTGAAATACTCCATTTAAAATATCAGATTTTAATTGCGGCCTGCAAATAAGAACTATATAGAAACATTTTAAAATCTAGAACTAAATTAACTACATAGCATATTAGGGAAATATCTATATACTTGGCGTGTAAATATAGTGGTTGAGGAAAAGAGAAATCGAACCCGAATGAAAAACTAAACACAACAAAAAAGAGGTGATAAAAAATGGAAAGACTAAGGAATTTGATCCTCGAAAACGTAGCAATGTTCAATGAAGCGTTTCCGAACAGATTCTGCCATAGTCCGGATGTCATCTCCGCAATCTCATACGACTATAAGTTCACTTACGGACAGGTTGAAAACGAGATCGAGAAGATGGTCCATGAAGGAGTTCTTGATGCAGAACTTTCGGACTGGTACGAAATAAAGCTCGTATAAGGAGCTTGCTGCCTTTCGAGCAGATATTAAATAAATAGAAATCACAAAACACCGCACGACGACAAAAAGGACTAACTGAGAAATAATAAATTGGACTGAGTATCTAAGAATTTAACTAGATATTTGGCCGCTTAGTTAAGTATTTGCACACCAAATCATAGGTGTCCAAATCGGATAAAGAAATAATATACGGCGAAAACTTCCGTACAGATATAAATTGATTCGAAGTTTCGCGGGTAGCTAGATTCTTTTTCCCAAAAACCTTTTTTAATCTTAGATAATTTTAAGAAATGAGTGTTTTTCATAGCTGCTTTTTTTCTGATGATGCATTTTAAGTAAATTGTTTATCAATTTGAAATGTTTATAATTAACTGCTTTTTGACAGCTCGAAGATGATTTTTTCTATTTGCTGGGCTGAGTGTCGTAGGTTGTGGTATGACTTACATCATGGCGGTCAAAATTGCCTCGAGGATATTTGGGAGGATCATAGATGTTATGCTCTATAACACGAAAGTGGTTGTAGCAATTTTTGGCACTATATTATGAGTACGAATATCCTGAATTACTAATGGAACTATAAATATAAGATTAGTAAGTAATATATTATTATGTTTATGGTGCAAGTCTAAGTAATCACGATCTTGCGGCTCAGGTTTTAATCTGTATAACATTAGTTAAAAGATAATATATACTTTAATAATAATCGCTAAATAAGCCTATTAATTCTATAATATAGTTATTTATAGAAAGATATATATTAAGAAAGCGCAGAAATCTTGTTAATCTTATACAGTGATAACATGATTTCAAGCATAAAAATCAAAGGTTTTCGTGGCTTTGCAGAGGAACAAGAGCTAAAGCTCTCTAAACCTAATGGGGAAAAAGGTTCTGGACTTACGGTAATTGTTGGCCCTAATAACGGTGGAAAGTCGACAATTATTGAATCTTTTAAGGTGATGTCCTCAGGAAATCATATCAGCTTTGCAGAAGGGCAGAGAAATAAAGCAGCGGGTTATGCAGTTGAAATAGTGCTATCTTTCGATGATGGTTCGATACACAGTTTAGAAACAATTCTTGCTGGTGGTCATAAAGCAAAAAGGAATCCCTGGCTTGAGGGTAAAAATTACGATCCTTACAATCCATCGATTACTGTCTTGTCATCTAGGAGATATTTTAACCCATATTCAAAAGAAGCGTCACGTGGAAAAGGTATTCTACTTGCAGCACGACCTGACTATATCACGCTTGGAGCTAGAGGGCAGCCAATTGATGCTGATGATAACAAATTGTTCAAAATTATAGAGAGCCCAGAACATAGTGCAGAATTCAACAACTTTTTGGAACAAGTACTTGGATATGAGTTAAAATGGACCATTGATCTATCCAATACAAGAGAGTATTATGTTAAGATTAACAACACTCATGATTCAGATGGATTAGGAGAAGGACTTGTTAGTCTTCTTTTTATAGTCGCAGCTCTATTAAATTCTTCACCAGACAAACTTCTTGTCATCGACGAGCCTGAGTTATCTTTGCACCCACAGTTACAGAGAAATCTTCTAGATATAATTCTTGAGAAATCAAAGGAGAGTCAAATAGTGTATGCTACTCACTCTCCTGAACTGGTTTCTATAGATGCAATCATTAACGGAGGAACACTTGCTAGAGTAGTAAACCCAGGTAATGGTTCAAAAATATATCAATTAAATGAGGAAAGTAGAGATTGTTTGAGGAAGTTTGAAGGAGATTTATTCAATCCACACATTTTTGGGTATGATGCAAGATCATGCTTTTTTGAGGATGACAAATTAGTAGTGGTAGAGGGGCAGGAAGATGTAATATTTTTGAGAAAAGCATTAAAGGATTTGGGTATTAGCAAAAAAATTCGCTTCTTTGGTTTTGGTGCAGGTGGTGCTGATAAAATCATAAGAATTGTGACAATTTTAAAAAACTTAGGTTTTGAGAAGGTTTGTTGTCTATATGATGGTGATAAAAAATCCGAAAAAGAAAAAGTAGAAAGTGACTTTCCAAAATATAAATTTGAGATACTAAACGCTGATGATATTCGAGATAAAGACTGCCGTTATTATAATACATGCAAAAATCTAATAGATGGATATGAATGTAAGAATTGTCACCCAAAGAAGGGGATTTTTGACAACGAGAATAGAATAAAAGAAGAGTATGAGTCAGACTTTAAAAGCTTATTAAATAAAATAGCAGACTTTTGGATTGAAGAATAACGTTTTCGAGCATTCTCTAGGATATGCTAAAGCCACCTAAACTCAACATTATGGTAGGCTGGCTACTATACACTATGTAGATCAGCGCTTTTTGGCTTCAGGATATTCTTGGCACAATTTATGCCAAGTCTTCAAAAAGAAGAATGTTCGTGGGTACTATGCCAAATATCTCAAGGCAAACTAAATTTGCTACTTCGTAGCCTATTTAACTAATTTAGAAATAGATAAATGTAAGATAGTGACTCTATTTTGTGGTTATGTATGGAAAAAATTGAGTTAAAGGTTGAAAAAGCATATCCTATCGACCTTAGAAGAGGAATTATCCGACTTGACCCTTCTACCTTAATGAAGCTGCAGCTCGCGCCAGGCGACATACTTGAAGTTGGTCCTTGAGATTTGGGCTAACCTTTAGCCAGCCCAACACACATATCCCAGGATCCAGACAAAATCTACTATCTTCTAACTAAATATTAGACAGATCTCCCTGATTCTGAGTAAAATCGATCCTCATTAGATGCGCTGCCATAAATATAGAAACCAATTAGGAGAAGCCAGAGATCACCTACGTAAATTCCATAAATTGCCATGAGAATAGCAATAAACTTTCCGATGGAAGCTGCACTGTGAGTCGCCTTTACATAAGACATTTTCCTGGCAAAAAGTGAACGGAGTATCCTACCCCCATCCATAGGAAAAGCAGGCAGTAAATTAAAGATCCCAAGCAATAAGTTCATTGATCCAATAACCCAGATAATAAGATATATGGGGTTTTGAGAAAGCGCAGGGTTAGAGGATATTACGTAATTGTATGTGAACAGGCAGATAAAACCTATAATGAGGCTTGTTAAAGGTCCTGCAAAAGCTATCTTTGCTTCTTGTTCAGGTTTCTGTGGGATTTCCATAGAGGCTACACCTCCAAAGAGGAGGAGAGTAATGCTAGCAATTTTAGCCCCATAACGCTTTGCAAGATAAGAGTGTGCAAGTTCATGTAAAAGTACTGAGACAAAAAGGAAGATGGCAGAAAGAGTAGAAAGAGAATATCTAACTACAGTTGGCTCAACTCCCGCAAAACCATATGGTTGTGAATTGATCGCGAAAAAATATGCAGATATCGGAAGTGCCAGAAGGAAGGATGTGTCCAGTTTGATAGGTATGTCCATTATATTTCCGATTTTCAAAGATGACTGCATGATGGAAAAACTCCGTTTTATTTCTATAAAATTAAACAATTAATATTTTAAACTTGAGTTCGAAAGAATTTCTAAAATTATATCTTTACTCAATATGTACAAGAATGTAAAATTTATTTTCTTTAATATGTACAAAAATGTAGAATTTATTTCCTAATCGTTTCTGATCTGAAAACTCATGATGACTTAGAATGAAACAGATTTTGGGATAGGCTCTGAATGTAAGTCCGTTGTTGTATCCAACTGTGTAATCTCGCCCTCGGCAGCTAGTGTATAATCACGGCGAACATATTTTAGCTCATATCGTTTATCAATTTCAATGCGGCTCAGGTATTTATCAAACGTTTTGCACATCCGATATTTGCAGTCGCTGAACTCAGTTTGTATTTGCTCCTCTATCGATTGTGTGAATTCCATAATATATTCTTTCTCACACTTCTTACATTTCGTTTTTACAATACATAGCATATGTACAGTTTCAATGCCAGTCGCCGACGACTTATCAGATGCCCGAGAGACTACTTTAAGCACAACTCTCGCAGTGTCATTGTTTAGCTCTGAGCCACAATCGCAAGTTTGCTGTTCTCGAATATTTCTCTATAATCGATTTCAATACATTTGCTGTTCAGCGTTTTTTATGATCTGCACAGACATACACATCCGTCGTATCTATCTCGTCCATAACACCACAATAAACTATTATAAACAGTATCATCATAAACTTCTTTTTAGTATCATAAATATCTCTAGGTCAATGTACTGAGGTCGAACACACAAAATAGCCAACTAAAATAAATTTGTTCTTATCTTAGAGGAACTTAAATCGCCAAAGCCAAAAAAACGATTATAGCTTAACAGGTTTCAGGCCTTTATTGTTAGAACTTAATTTACCTTATTGGAATTAAAGTAAAGTTTTATTTATCATAGTAAAAACACAACCACTCGTGAATGGCTCGAGGATGTGCTGGAAATGACTTCGCACTAATAGACAAAGTTAGCTAGTGCAATGGCAATTTAATTATTGAGCATAATCTTTGATAGTTTCTCATTAATTATAGCGATTCAGAGTTAACATGTGACTAATGACTAAATTTTCAAGACACTGGATTAGTGGATGCCTCCATGATATAAGTGAGCTTTTTAGAAGAAGGTCTATTAAAAAAGTTTGAAAGCGTCTCCTTGTAGTGCATATCTATTTCAAATAACCCTGATATATATCTATGGTTATTAAGGGAAAAATATCCACATTATTAAGAATACTAAAACTATTTCTCATCAAGTAGATGTTTTCTATTGTTTGAGTGGTGATTATTTGTGACTGGCTTGCGAGCTACCCATCATAGAAATATTAACAACGACATAAAGAGTTATAAAAAAATGCTATACTTGTATGGTTTAACGTTTGTAATTGAAGCTTTGTTTCTTATATATGCGGTATATAAAGGAATGGATTCAGGAACAATTATGGTTATATTGTTATTTTTTCTAGTAACTGTTATTATTTTAAATTCAGTTATTTATAATTATAAAAATCTTATTAATTATTTAACAGAAGATGAAATCAGACAAAAACAGGAAGAACTTAAACATATTGAACAGAGCATAGATCTGTTTTATTTACCACTTCACGATCTACTAGCTTCATATGATGAAAATGTCATCAGTCGAATAAAGACTCGAAGGATAGCTGAAATAAATGGTCATAAACATCTAGCTGAACCAGAGGTGCGATCTATCTTTGAAAAATATATCCAAACACACGATGGATCTAAAAGCGGATCTAAAAAATTGTTAGATCTGGTAAGCCAAGATATTGAATTTCTGCAGAAACGGTTCATAGAGCTAAACATGGAACTAAAGGTTGAATAATTTTTGCGAATATTCCTTGAACTTTACACTTAACTTATGTATAAATATAGCTTTTTTAAGGTAAATATTATAACGAACCGATTCCAAAACTCTAAATCATTTATCTCTTAATCCCGAATTTGAAATAATCAATTCGATTTTCTGGTCAGAAAAAAGGTTCTGAATATTACAGAGGATAAAATTGGTTTTAGAATGAGTTCCATAAAAAAGTTTAATAGAGTGTCGTCTGATGTCAAATATAATTAAAGGTTATACATTAACTCTATTAAAATATATGCTTTAGTAAAATATCACTATCCCGAATGCTTTTTCTATGATAGCTTTTTTTCTGATAATATCTTTTGGCATGCTCCACGAGCAGAGCATGATATTCCTGATAAACAGCCAGGTCTTCAGGCAAATTTTCTTCAAACAGGGCTTTGATTTCATGATAACTTGCCTTCTCATCAGCAAGGCCCAGGTTTGTTACTATTCTTTTAGTATAGGCATCAACAACAAAAGAAGGCTGTTTGAAGGCATAGAGCAGAATCGAATCAGCAGTTTCAGGGCCCACGCCTTTTAAAGAGAGGAGTTCTTCCCGCACAGGAATCCGGTCTCCAAGTTCCGAAAACCAGCAGGCAAGAGTTTTTAGTCTTACTGCTTTCTGGTTGTAATAACCTGCCGGCCTGACAGCTTCTTTTAAAGTTTCAGGGTCAAGAGAAAGAATAGATCCAGAGGAAAGTGAATCTATCTGTTTAAGGTTCAGGAGAGCTTTTTCAACCTGTATCCAGCTCGTATTTTGCGTAAGCAGAGCTCCGCAGATAATCTCAAACTGCTGGTTTCTGGTCTGCGGGTAGCTATAATCTGCAGGGTGATATCCCTGGACAGAGCCGGTTTTTGTAGGATTTGTCCCGCCGGCGTCACGAAGTTCAATTAAAGGCCACCAGCCCTGAGGACCGTAGGAGGCAAGAAGACAATCGTATATCTTCATGATAACAGGCTTGGCCACTTTTTTGACCGTTTTTTCTTCAGTACTGATATTTTGAGCACTCTTTTTCATTAAAACATCTCATACTCAAGAATAGTTTAAAACTTTTTTATTTCAGGATTACCCTTTATACATTTTCATTTTCCGAACTTTGTGAATTTTGCTAATTTTACTAATTTAGTTACTTTACTAAATTACTTACTTTACCAAATTACTAACTTTACTAATTTTGCTAACTTTACTTAGTCTGCATAACCAAAAATTATTTTCAAATTTGTCTTTATCTGTGTGATTAAAAAGAAAAAAATATTTTTTCTGTCTTCTAGAGACAGAGGAAAATTGTTCAAATGCTTTCAAAAAGGAATTAATTGCTTTCAGAAGCAGTTTTGCACTTATCTAAAATGGCGCTAACGCCCTGTTTTACAGGTTGTCCTTCACTCTGCACAGCAGTCGAAGATCCAGATCCCTTAGATTTTGCGGGGGAATATTTGATGGCAAGCACTCTCATTATACTGAGTACAAACAGTAAAGCCGCCAGACTTATAATAAATTCATACCCGAATTCCTTTGAATAGAGGCCTACAGCGATTTCACGCAGGACTATAAAAATTGTGGCATCTGTGAGATCCGTAAGCCTGATCCTGTCATTCTCCTGGTAATCAACAAAAACTTTGAAAAGGTCAATTACAATAAAGACAGTCAGTACACTTGTTACTATGTGGCTGAATCCACTTTCAAGAGACTCAAAAATAATGGAACGGATATCCAGCAAGGTCTTTACCATTCCCATAACTAGAGCCAGAAGTAGTATATAAAGAAAGATTATACTGATACTATCAGTGACTTTCTTAAATAATTTAATACTGTTCATTTTATCTCCTAATCCACTGGCTCTCATATTTTAGACCCTATATATAGTTTTTCATATAATTCTTAGGATTTATTCAAGAACTATATTTCTTGATTTACAATTATCTCCTTTCCTGTCCCTCTATATTTTCTGAGACGATCCTTTAAGGTAAAATGGCCTATTTAACCCTAAGGCTGGAAGTTCCCTTCCTATACACTTTCCGGCGAAATCTGGAAAGTGTTTGAGCCTTCTTCTAAACTTTGTAGCATTTGCGGATATTATAACTCTAATCTGACTCTTGATGATAGAGAAGGGATTGCTCTGATTGTAAAACAAAACATGATAGGACATCAATGCTGCAATCAATATCAAAAATCTCACTTCAATATCAAAATCTTATAGTTATCTGACACCTGTAGAACTCGGGGCTTGGGGACTTGTTCTCAAAAAAGAGAGGGATGAACCAGGAAGCTTCTCCCTTGAAACTGAACCGAAAGGCGAAGAATTCAACGAGAGGTTCGCGATATTCTTCTCTCTAACAGTTCATTCATATCTCAATGCATCCACGGGTTTCAGTTCCGAGGCATTCTTTGCAGGCACTAGACCTGCAATCAAGCCTACAACAATGGAAACGAAGGTCGAAATAAAGGTAGCTTTAAGGCTAAGGGCGAATTCGAAGGGAGTGTTCATTTTAATAGATATGAAGAAAAGCACTGCCTGCACTGCAACTGTTCCCAGGAGAATACCTATAATTCCACCTACAAGGCTGATCATTGCGGAATTGCAAAGAAAGATAAGCATGATGTCTTTGTTCTTTGCTCCTATGGCTTTCATGATCCCGATCTCTTTCGTTTTTTCGAGGACAGATGTAAACATAGTATTAGCAATCCCTGTAGAACCTACAAGGAGTGAAATCCCTGCAATAAATGCCAGGAAAATTGTAAGACCGTTAATCATCTTTCTGGTACTTTCTATTACTTCTTTGTTGGAATTAACATAGAAGTCCTGGGTATCTTCATTGACTCTTCTTGAGATCCTCAATTTATTCTCGATTTCCTGAAGAGTCGAATTGTAATCAGCCCCTTTGTAAAGTTTCACTTCTATTGTGCTATAGACATCCGTTTCAGTCTCAGAAGGATCCTCGTTGCCAGAAAGGTCATATGCATTCTGGTAAGGCATGTAGATACTGCTCCCGAAAAGTCCGGTAAGGCCCCCAAGGAGCCCACCACCTTTTGCCAGAACCCCGACAACTCTGTATGACCTGTCGTTTAACAGAATTATCTGGTTGAGCCGGATTTCATTGTCAAAAGTCCCCTTTGCAAGCTCGTTTGAAAGAACAACAACGTTCCTATCCCCGGCTTGTAGCATTCTACCCTGCTCTAAATCTTTTTTTGTCATTTTTGACCAGACTGCAGGGTCCACGCCTGTAACCCAGACAGTGGTACTTTTGCCTCCGAGCTTTAGTTCTGCATCCTTTTCAACATTGACATTGATATATTCGATATCAGGAATACTTCGCAGGGTAAATACATCCATCCTTGTGAGTTGAGTCTCAGTCACCGGTTCAAATTCGACAGGCTCGGATGTTTCGGTCTTAACTTCGTCTTTGTCCTCTTTGGCTTCTGTATTCGTCTCCGAATTCTCGAGCGAAATTTCTGAATTTTCCTCAGAATTTTCCGAGTCCTCTACTATGACGTTTTCATCGTTTATTAACTCGAAAGGGGTTGAAGCTACGATTGTAATAGTATCGCCCCCGAAACCTTCGAGAGTTTCAGTCACCTCTTTCTCGAAGTACTCCCCTGTAGTGACAATCGCCATTACCGAGGCAATGCCTATTATTATTCCTATAATGGTCAGCCAGCTCCTCAGTTTATTGGCTTTGACCATACTAAAGGCGATTTTTAAAATCTTTCCCGGCTTCATGGAACAGTTACTCCATTTCCGCATTCTTTCGATTTACTTGTCCCGATCCTCGGCTTTCATCTCATTAAGCTCATTTTCCTGAGCGCTTTCCATTTTTAACTTCTTTTGACGCTTTTTATAGATCACGGCGCCGCACGCTACAAAGACAAGCATAGCGAATCCGGCTTTATATGCCAGTGAGCTCGAATTTCCCTCTTTCGAAATGCCAGCCTCGGTTGATGGGGTAAAAGTTGAGGAATAAAGGGAGAGCTCTATTTCCTCAACCTGTCTGATTCCATCATTTGAGGTGTAGCTGATTTCAAATTTTATAGGTAGATCTTCTCCGATCTTTGCCGGCTTCAGGTTGAAATCAGCGGTTGTATAATCTCCCTTTTGCAGGTTTCCGAGAACTACGGAGTTACTGCTGCCATCCGCAACAGTCCAGTTTGCCTGTTGGGGGATAGAAATCTTCACTGAATTTGCCGCGTTGTTTCCGATGTTCGAGATTGAAAAAGTGTATGCACCGGTCTGACTTCTTTCCATGAACGCGACATCAAAATCCGTCGTGCCTCCGATATAGATTCCAGCTTTGCTTTTAATCTCTTTTCGCTTCTGGTTTTCTACAGTGCCTGCCTCAGTGATAGTCTGAAGTTCTTCAACATCATCATACGTGAGCACCATATTCAGCTTATACAGGCCTGGCTTTGTATTGACGTTTGTCAGGACTTCAAAGCTGGCATTTTCAGTGTCTCCGATGTCAATCAGGTTAATGTGTTTAACATTGCTTGAACCCACAGGCAGGATTACGTCATTAGTAGATTCCCAGGAAAACATCGCGTTTTTCAGGGGAGAATTTCCCACGTTTTTTATGCCGAAAACGAGATCGGTTTTCTGCCCTGGTACCATTTTTTCGACACTGATATATTCAATTTCAGCATTTGATTCGCTATCAATTTCTATATCGAAATCTTTTGTAAGGGAAAACCTGTTTTTATTTCCATCTGCGTAAACGTACACTTTAAGAGGATATTTGCCTTCATTGATGTTATTATCAAGCCCGAGTTTGAATTTTACGACCTTTTGGCGGTTATCCTCATAGCGCTTTCCCAGAGTGCCTATATTTTGTACAAGTTTCTCGCCGGCAATAGCCTTAAAAGGATATTCTGGTTTGATTTCCAAAACACAATTATCCAGGTCCTCATATCCAGTATTCTGAATTGAGAGCCTGATTTCAAGGACATCCCCTGGTTTTACCGGATCAGGGTCCTGGTTGAGCAGGTCAAGAGTTAAGCCTTTATCAAGGCCCGAACCAATATTTGAAGTGCTCTCATCCTCAGTGCTCTCAGTTTCAGAACTATCAGTTTCAGAACTATCCTCTGCAAGGACAGGTTGAACGCATGAAGCAAGCAGTAAGAGCAAGCAAATAAAACCTGTAAGTTTAAAACCCATTTAAAATTCCTCATTTTACTGATTTCATACCTCTAAAGAAGGTCCAAAAAGATTTTATCGGGTATATATGGTTCGAATAGAGTTTAGATAAATCCGATTAACGAAATGATCCAATAATATCAAATAATCTTACATAATCTCAGTTTATATTGAAATAGTCTGAAATAATTTTAAATGACCTAAATTTAGCCTTAATAATTAAATTTTAGTCTAAATGATCATAATTTGTCATAATATGTTAAAGTTAATCTGAGTAATCTTTAATTAATATGAATAACCAAGACTTAGTCTGGATATGATCTTAGTTGTTTATTAAAACGTCCCCATAGCTTTTCTTTCAGGTTTCGCTTTCAGGTATCTCGTGATGAGTTTCTGGGTCAAGTTTTTCTTCATTCACATCATCCCTGATGATTCTTCCATCCTTTAGTTCGATGTGCCTGCTTGCATACCTTGCAAGGTGCAGATCGTGCGTAACCATAACTATTGTTTTACCTTCCTCTTTCCAGAGCCTGTATAGAATTGCCAGCAATTCTTTTCCGGTAACGCTATCCAGAGCCCCTGTTGGCTCGTCTGCGAGGATAACCTCAGGGTTACAGGCCAGAGCTCTTGCAATCGAAACTCTCTGTTGCTGTCCGCCTGAAAGTTGAGAGGGTTTGTACTGAATTTTATCCGAGAGCCCTAAAAGTGTAAGCAATTTCTTTGCCCTTTTTTCTGCCATTCGATCGTCAATTTCCTGGATTTCAAGAGGTAAAAGCACGTTTTCGAGTGCAGTCATACCAGGAATAAGGTTGTACTGCTGAAAAACAAACCCAATTGTCTTACCTCTCAGGGCCGCAAGGTCTGATTCTTCAAGCCGGGCTATATTCCGGCCTTTAAGGAAAATTTCACCTTTTGTAGGAGTATCAAGGCAGCCCACTAGGTTCATCATTGTGGATTTCCCACTTCCTGAGGGCCCGATTATTGCGGCGAATTCTCCCTTCTTGAATTTCACGTTCACATCTTTCAGGGCATTGACCTGGACTTCCCCCATCTGATAAGTTTTCCAGACATTCCTAAAGGTAATCAGTATATTTTCCATATTTTTCTCCTGAAAGATGTACAAATGTAAATATATTGATTGTTTAAAAATTTATATTCTTTCTGCTTGTTCTAAAAAGAATAATTTCATATATAATAGAACTGGAACTGAAAATTGTATGTAGTTGGCCTTTAATAAAATCAAAATGTCAATTATTATTGGATATAATTAACCGCTCTTGAGTTTATGTAATATCTAATTGATAGCTTTTTATGGAGTAGACATTAATTTGTACAATGATAAATCTTACTCAAAAACTGAACTAAGTCAAAGTGAGAAATATTAAGAGACGAGAAATATCAAAATACAGGAACCTGAAAAATGACCCTTGTTATAGCTTTTATTGGGAAAAACGGTGCAGTAATGACTGGAGACCTGCGTGAAATAACATTTGAAGGAGAGAAGCCGGATAGGGAAAAGCTTGAAAAGGAGCTTTACAGCGGGATAATTGTCACAGATGACGAACTCGCAAAAAAAGCTCGAGAATTCGGGGTCGGCATAACGGTCACTGACTGCAAGAGCAAAATCTCGGAGAGAGACGGCATTTTAATAGGAGAAGTCTCCTCAATTGAAGGCGGGGTAGTTAAGAAAAGAAGACTTTATGCCTCAGCCGGAAATTACGCTATTGCCGAGCTAAGGGACTCCGAAATAACCTTAACCTCACACGCAAAGGGAAGCAACCTGATAGTTCTCGGAAATGATTTCACGAAGCAGGTAACCAATAAATGCTTCAAGGACAACTGGACGAAGAAAAGCACTTTCCAGGATGCCGTAAAAATTCTCATGCTCTGCATGGAAACCGCAGCCAGGAAAACTGCTTCTGTGAGCAAGCAGTTCTTTTTGATTCAGACTACTTCAAACGTTGACGTTTTAAAAATTGTAGAGAAGGATCGACAAGACTAAAAAAATAGAAAAAACAATTAGTTCCTCTAAGTTTTCTCGCTTTTGTTATTTAACTTAGTACTTCAGGTAATTTCAATCAAAGCTGCTTTACATGCTGATTCTCTACAAAAAACAGAAACATGTTTAGTTATGCTACTCAATGAAATTTAAGTCTAAATGCTAAATATATAGATTTTAAAAAAGTAAAAGTAAATATATTATGTTAATTTAGTATTTAACTGGATTGGAACCATACCTTGAACCAGTTCTTTTTTCATCTTCCACTTTTATTTTATGCCAACCAGAGCAATCTTCTCTGTTATGCATCATCTTTTTTATAGCATAAGCAAGCCCTGCTGTTACCAAGATAAAACCCACCATTTTCGTGCTTTTGTGCATAATAATTCACCCCAATTTATTATTGCACCTTCTCATATATTAATATAAGCAAAAAGTCAATAGAAAAATAAGTTTAATGTTAAAAAGATAAATTAATGTTAAAAATGATATTTAGTAGACGTTTATGCAGTGAAGAAAATAAACAAAGGACCGAAATAGCTGAGTAAGTAAAAGAAATAACTGAAAACAGAGGAAATAATTGAAAAAGGCAGAAGATCTCCCTGCTAGGACTTTCTGCCTGCATCTTTGCTTATTCATCTGCAAAAAGCTCAACAAATTCAAATTTTGTCACATTGAACAGGCCTTTATCACTCAATTTGAGTTCAGGAATTACCAGAAGCGACATAAATGAAAGTGTCATAAAAGGCGACATAAGCGAAGTTCCCAACTTCCGAGCTTCTTCATTTAACTGCTCGTACCTTGCAGCTACTTCTTTTCCGTCCAGAGTGCTCATGAGACCTGAAACCTCCAGTGGGAGATCAAGAAGATTTTCTGCGGTCCCAACAACGATCCCTCCTCGATTTTCCACCAATCTGTTGACAGCTCTAACGATGTCCTCATCCGTTGCTCCGACTGCAATAATATTATGACTGTCGTGGGCAATGCTGCTCGCAATAGCCCCATTTTTCAGGCCTATATTCTTTATGAAACCAATCTGAACCGGATCATCAGCATACCTGCTCAGGACAACCATTTTCAAAATATCCCGGTCAGTGTCCGAAACCAGATTTCCTTTTTCTATCTTTGGAAGGGCCAATTCCTGGCCTGTGACCAGTTCTCCGTCCTGAGCGACTATTACCCGGATTTTTTTCATCTGTTTTTCCATCTGTTCCTCGTTATTTTCAGAAGCAGGCAAGAACAGTTTTACATCACCAATCGAAATTTTGCCTCGGTTGAACACGTTTTTTGCAGGAGTTTTTTCAACTGAAAAAAGGACTTTTCCGTTATCGCAAACACAATTTCCGTCAATAAAGGTCTTCAGCACATTGAACGACTTGATGTCGTCCACAATAATAAAATCGGCAGGGTCTCCCTCGCGCAGCAGCCCGACGTTAAGCCTATAGTGTTCCACCGGATTGATCACAGCTGCCCTTATGAGATTATAAATGTCAAGTCCTTTTTCCTGTCCCCGCCTGAGAAGCTTGTCGATATGCCCCTCATATATCAGAGTATCAGGATGAGAGTCGTCGGTGCAGAGCATAACCGATTCGGGATATTCGTCTATCAAAATGTATAGAGTGTCGAAATTCCGGGCTGAACTTCCCTCTCGAATCAGTATTTTCATACCGAGATTTATTTTCTCAACTGCTTCTTCATAAGTAAAAGATTCGTGGTCTGTGGAAATTCCTGCACACACGTATTTCTGAAGGTCGGCTCCCCTCAAACCAGGAGCGTGTCCATCTATAACTTTGCCGTACTTTTTAGCGGACTCCAGTTTTGCCATTACATCAGGGAATTCAAGGATCACACCCGGGAAGTTCATCATCTCCGAAAGGTAGTGAAGGTCTTCTCTTGCCAGCAATCGGTCAACAGCCTCTGCGTCCAGCACCGCCCCAGCGGATTCAAAAGGAGTAGCCGGTACACATGAGGGTACTCCGAAAAAGGCCTTCAGAGGCACTTTTCTGGCATCTTCGAGCATGTAATCAATGCCTTCTTCTCCCATAACGTTTGCAATCTCATGAGGGTCGCTAACTACTGCAACCGTACCTCTTGCAACCGCCATCCGGGCAAAAATCGAAGGCACGGTCATCGAACTTTCTATATGCACATGGGCATCTACAAGCCCTGGGAGGATATACTGTTCATTCTCGTGCTCCTTCTCTTCTATACTGAGGATCTTCCTGTTTTCAACGGTGATTTCACCTTTGAACTGCCGCCTGGAAACTGCATCAACAATAATTCCCTGGTACTTTTGCATGGGGATTCATTGCAACGTAAATTTATAAATTTTTTCAAATAAGTTGATGAATGAAATATAAATAGAATACAAAAATAAATAGAATACAAAATTACAATAATACATGGAAAAAAGTCATATGAAGATCCAAGGGCTAAAGATTCGGAAAATGAAGCGCGATGAGGCCAAATTCGCTATCCAAATGGCAGCCGGCGAAGGATGGAACCCTGGCATCCATGACGGGGAAATTTTCTATGAAACCGATCCTGACGGTTTTTTCATTGCAGAAATTGACGGAAAGCCCGTAGGCTGTGCTTCTGCTATTGCATATGACGATTCATTTGGTTTTTTTGGCCTCTACGTGGTTAAGCCCGAATTTCGGGAAAAAGGAATTGGGACGAGATTAACTGAAAAATGCCTGGAACATCTGGGGAACAGGAATATCGGACTTGATGGGGTATTGGAAAACGAAAAGAAGTACCAGGAGTTCATGAAGTTCAAGTCCTTTTACAGCAACCTGCGTTTTGAAGGAAGAGGGGGAGGAGAAGTTCCGGACGGGCTTGTAAAAATCTCAGACGTGCCATTTGAAAGTCTGCTGGAATACGACAGGGAAATGTTTCCGGCTCCAAGATCTACTTTTCTAGAAAAATGGATTAAACAACCTGATTCTTATGCCTTTGCAGCCGTTGAGGCCGGAAAGCTGAAAGGATACGGCGTTATAAGGAAATGCCAGAACGGATACAAAATAGGCCCTCTTTTTGCCGATGATCCGATAACGGCAGAGAAAATCTTCCTGGCTCTCAAGGCTTCTGTTCCGGACGAAGCTATATATCTGGATGTTCCGGAACCAAACAAAAAAGCAATGGAAATTGCAAATAAATATGAAATGACTGTAATGTTCAAAACTATTCGGATGTACAGCCGGGAAGAACCTGATATAAACCTTGAAAAGATTTACGGGGTCACGACTTTCGAACTTGGGTGAAGATTTTTGATGTCGACCTGTGAAAATAGAACAAATTATTTCCCAAGAAATAAATCTGGAACCTGAGGCATTGCAAGCCATCGAGCAAATTTATTATAAGTTCTGCCAAGATTTTGTGCATACTCTATGCCTTTTTCAGTTCCTTTTATGAGTTTGTTATACTCTGAATTTTCGTCACCCAATTTATTGAGGAATCTACGTAACTTATTGAAAGGCTTAACTAACTCTTTCTGATCAGAATTAGTGCTTATTTCATCTAGACTATCCTGAATTTTGTCCAAATCATTAATATCATGTTCTGGATTCAAACGCTTTATTTCGTTTACTAAATTTTCAAAATCGGTTTGAATTTGTGGCAAATCTGTCTTTAAATCAATGTTAACATTTATACTGACATCGGTTTTTTGTTCTGATTTCATTACTTGGTTAGCTTCTAAATTCGTTACAATGCTTGGATTAAATACAAGAGGTTGCCCAAATTGTCTTGAGAATTCCTCATAGTCCCCAAATCTTTCTTCTTTCCGGGCGTAGCCGTCTAATAATAATGAAATTAATATATGTTCATAGCTTTCATGGCATTGGATAGTTTCTTCTCGTTTTATTTCAGCTTTTAACAACTTTTCATATGAGTATCTTTCAGGACAATTTTCCGAACAGTTACAGGGGATTTGTTTACTGACATTAATCTTTTTTATGGAAGCGTTTATTTGATCAAGTTCATTACAAATTGCACCAAGAGCCCCTCTTTTATTGTTACCCTTTATTCGAATTTCAATTTGCTTTTCATCAGGCTTTATTTTTACAAGAGCACGTGAATTTTGGAGATCCAGAACTGCTCCTTCTCTCCAGCAGAGAGGCATACCATTTTCTTTTTTCTCGATGTCCTGATGCATGCGCACGATAAATCGGGTAATTATGCCGGAAGGCAGAAAAGAGTCGTAAGAATAGTAGAAGTATAAATTTTCTTCATTTTCCCAATCAAAATCGGGAGAACTTTTGGGTAGTAGCTCGGGAATAAGATATTTATCTTTATCGGGAAGTTGATACGCAAGTTCAAATTTGTTCATTAACTCCATAAGTTGAGGATAAACGTCTGGCGGATAAGTTTCTTTATCCCAGATCTCATCTAATTCACTCTGTAACAGTACACCTTCGCGTTGGAGAACAGACTTCGTGGACAAAATTTGATAAAATGCTCCTGTAGCCCATTCAGGTTTCAATATCACTATATTCCTTAGCGCAATTCTGTCTTTAAAATGAAGAGTTACCCCCAGATCGTTTAAATATCCATCCAGTATGTTGATATTTTCGTCGTCTAACCCTTCAGACTTACATATTTCATAAAATTCACTGTATGTAATACTATTTTCGCTTCTTTCTTCCAGTCTTCTTCTCACCTGATACCATGAGTCCACCCACTTAACCCTCATTAGAGGAAGATTCCAAGCAGCTTCACTAATGCTTTCTTTTAACCCCTGGATTCCTCTTCCATCTTCACTATCAATCTTTAAATAATCAACAATATGGAATTTGTTTTTTAGATCTTTTAAATCCAGATCATCATCGCTTTCGTTCATCTTGCTCATTACAAGGATTATTGGGCTGTCTTCTCCAAAGGCTTCAATCGTATGTAACCAGTAGTATATATTGTCATAGTCCTTTGTTTTTCGTGCATTCCATACAAGTAGATAAACCGAGCGTTTTGTCAGGAAAAACTGGTGAGTTGCGTGGTAAATTTCCTGCCCTCCAAAATCCCAGATGTTTAGTTTGATTGAACTGTTTTCAGAGCCTGGAACAGGAATACTCCATTCAGACCTTTTTATTCCCTCGGTAATTTGGTCTTCCATAAATTTATCATTAATCAACCTGTTAGCAAGACACGTTTTTCCAACTTCCCCATTACCCACTAGTATCAACTTAGCTTCATTATGTTCTGAAGTTTTTGATTGTTTCAGGTAAGTGAAAATTGCTTCTACACCCATTGAAGCAATTTCTGGAGTGGGTGATATTAGGGGATTCTTAGATAAGTCAAGTGATATGAGGT
>NZ_DAGK01000034.1:374815-383940 GCF_002495725.1 Methanosarcina sp. UBA411 | reverse complement strand
GAAGGCAGCAAAATATAAATTCCTGGCAGATAATTACCACCACTTAATTATCTGCTTATACTAAGTTCTTTTATAGCTTAGTTGTTTTATCTGAAGGCTCTAACTGCTCATTCGATTAAAGGTTATCCTTCAAGTGTATGTACCTCACGCGTCACTTTAACTCGTCGCAGCAGAGAGATTAACAATGGACAAACCTGAAATTACAGATTCTCAGGACAAGGATCCTGACTACAGTTTTCATAGTTCATCTCAGGAGTCAATATATTCTATGGACAAACTTATGACCGAATCCGCAGAAAACACCATTTCTGTTGGAAAGTCTAAAATTTCTGGTTCTTCAATTAACATGCCGGAGGAAGACAAAACTTCTGTGCCGGCATTCCAAACAAAAACTGGCGAGCTTGAAAGAGAGCTTGACATAAGTTCCGAAATTATTGCAGAATCTGTTCCTGATTCAGCTTCCGAAGTTTTAATTCCTTCACCTCCCCAAGTATCGGATGCTTGTCAGGATGAATACCAGCCGTCAAAAATTGTGCTTATAGGAACCGCCCACGTCTCGGAAAAGAGCGTTGCCGAGGTCAAGGCTGCTATCAGAGATCTAAAGCCGGATATTGTAGCTGTCGAGCTTTGCAGGGGACGTTATGATTCACTGAAGGGTAATGTGCAGGAGAAGCAGGTTCCTATCAAGGAAATTCTCTCTGAAGGCAAGGTCAATTATTATATTATTCACTGGCTGCTTGCCTATGTTCAGAAGAAGATCGGTGATGACATGGGTGTAAAACCCGGAGCCGAGATGCTTTCCGCTATAGAGGAAGCCGAGTTTATTGGAGCCAAAGTTGCCTTAATTGACAGGGATATTCAGGTTACCCTTCAGCGTTTCTGGGGAAAGATGAAATTCCTGGAAAAAGTCAAGATGATTGGCTCGCTGCTAGGTGGCCTCATAGGAATTGGAAAAGGAACCGAAATTGATATAGATAAAATTACAGAAAGTGATGTTGTTACTGGCCTTGTAAATGAGCTCAGAGATTTTGCCCCGACCGCAGCTGAGGTTCTCATTGATGAAAGGGACGCATATCTTGCAGGAAGCATCCTTAAGGTTGCGGCAGGTGGAAATAAAACTGTTGTCGTGGTAATTGGAGCTGGGCACAAGCCAGGGGTAATTAAGTACCTGAAGAATCCAAAAAGCGTTCCTTCCCTGAATAGTCTTATGCAGGTTCCAAAGAAACGTATAAGCCTGGGAAAAGTTGTTGGTTTTGCTTTTGTTGCCGTTATAGTTGGATTCTTTTTACTACTGATGTTTTCCGGCGTTCCGCTGAACACCCTTTTGATGGCTTTTGGATGGTGGTTTATTATTACAGGAACCCTGAGTGCAGTTGGTACTCTGCTAGCAGGCGGCCATCCTTATTCAGTTCTGACCGCCTTTTCGGTTGCTTGGCTAACTACTTTGCACCCGCTAATTGCCGCAGGCTGGTTTGCTGGGCTTGTAGAAGCAAAACAGAGAAACCCTACCACCGCAGATATAAAAGCCCTAGCAGGAATAGAAACCTTCAGGGAGATGTTCAAAAATAGGTTCATGAGAGTTCTCCTTGTTGCTAGCTTTGCAAATCTAGGAAGTATGACAGGAACTTTCCTTGGAGCTTATGTCATGATGCAGGTTACTGGCATTGATCCGAGGGATATTCTCCTTGCCGGCTTCCATGCAATTGGACTTTGAATGTTTGATAAGTGACTTGAAGATTTAATAATATTCTGAATTTTGATTAATCTTTTTTAAGGATCCTTCTTACGGGAAATTCTTTTTTCTCACTCATTTCTTTATTTTTTACCCGCTCCTTTACTTTTTTACTTATTTCTTTACTTTTTTACTCATTTCTTTACTTATTTCTTACTCTTTCCTTCATATTCTTCTAATTTTTCCTTTATATTTTTCATATAGGGCTTCTTCAGTCACCTTTTCCTTTACAAATAACATCTTTCTTTCCCTTTCTAAAAAAGCTCTTAGTAGTATGTACAATCCATTGCCTGTGCAGAATAAGATGAATAATTACGAGAATCACTATCAAAATTCCAGCTTTACTATGTATCCAGAGCCAGGTAGCTTTCATTAACCCCATATATACAACATATTTCCCTCTTGGAATTCCTGAAGGTATAAAAAAATACATGAATAGCCCTGTGCTTGCAACTACTAAAAAGAAGATTGTCAGAGCAAGGTCTATTAAGTAATTGGTTTTTGCTCTGTTCAGATTTTCACTTCCATTTTTTAGTTTTGTAGAACATAAAAATAAGCTTCTGTAAATACCGAGTTAATTAAGTTTGTTCCCTTTATCACTTATTTTCTATCACTTATTTTCTTAGAATACAAATTTTCTTGAAAATGAATTGTTTTAAAAGTAACTTTTTCTGGGAAAATAAAAAGCTACGTGAAAAGAAGAATTAACTGAAATATCAAAAATGGGTCTGATGTGAAAAGGATATGTCAATTAGGACGTAAAAAGAATCCGTGGACTGAAATACAAAAGGAATGTTGACTAAGATATGAAAAAGATAAGTGAAGAGTAAAGAGGATGAGTGGAGAGAGTAGTGGATTATGTTCCAAAATCTAGTGGTTTTACATTCTTGATTGAAAATTTTAATTCGTAAGAGAAATTCAATCGTCAGAATTAACACTCAATTTTATACAACATCTTACTGTTGACGTTGCACTGGGTTCTGGTACTGAGCTGAATAATATAAATAAATAAATAAATAAATAAATAAATAAATAAATAAAAAAGGAATTATTGAGCTCAGAAGAGCTCATGCAATTTAAACTGATATTTACCCAGCTTTCCACCGTAGTTTCCTGCAGAGATTTTCTTAACACCTGGAACAGTTACAGCGGCTTTAATTCCTGCTTTCATGGCAGCTTTTATGCTTTCTTCATCAAGGCCGTTGATAACGATTTCATAAACAGCGTTGACATCTGCCGGGATTTCAGTGTTCTCAACCTTATCCTTTATGGAAGGGCAAAATTTCTCATTAGCAGTAGCTTTCAGGAATTTGTATTTGTTTGCTCCGGATTTGGAGCCGCTGGCTACAATGCCGCCAGGGAATGGGGTAATTGTACCTTCAAGCTCTGCAATTGCATCAACAGCAGCTTCAGCTGCGGTCAGCGCAGTCATCTGGGAATCCCCAAAGATGAAGAAGTTTCCACCTGCAATTCCAGCTATGGCTCCTATATTTTCTTCGGTCAGGAAGTCTCCTTCCATAATTGGGACTTTATACACTTTGCGACCGGCAATCTGAGTTTCCGATTCCATACCGTCTGCGAAGAATTTGAGTTTAAAACCTACGTTAAACTGTTTTTCAGCTTCAGGAAGCCCATTGAATACTGCAGTTGTAGGGGCTGTAAGTACACACTGCCCAATTCTTTCAAGTAGCTGCTCTTCCAGAGCTTCGTATTTGAAAGTGCAGATCTGTACATAAACTCCAGGCCTGCCATCAGGGGTCTCGCTAGGACTTGCTAACCTCTCAATTCCGGCTTCTGCAGGACACATTATCACAGATGTTGCAAAGCCTGTAGCTTCAGTAGCTGCTACAAGGGCCCAGCGTTTAGTAGCAGCTGTTATGAGTACCCGTGCAATCTTGATCGGAAACGCTTCTGCATATGTATCTTCGATTTCTACTCCGTTGATTTCCATAAAAATCTCTCATTTGCTTATTGTTGCTATTTCGAAATTAGCTTACGAATGATCAGGTTTGATTTTCTCTGATTTTCGTCTTCGATAAGCTTTCAGAACTTTCCAGATATCTACAGAATAACTTAGAATAAAATATTTACTCAGAGGATTACTCAAAGAGTTGAGAGTAGTGCTAAGAGTGTTATAAAGTGTACTTAATGTGTACTTCAAGTGTACTCACAGTATTAACTTAAAGTATATTTAGCGTGTTGCCCAAAGTATACTTAAAAAATACTAAGAGTGTACTCAAAATGTACTCAAAGTGCTACTTTACCTTAGATTTAGCCTCAGATATACATTTAATGTTTTTATTTATATTTAATATTTTTATTATATATTTAATGTTTTATGTTACTTTTATTCTCTCTTCTTTATTAATGGGGCTAATAATGTCAATTATAATATTTATATCAGATATATAATTTTTCAGGGAAAAGGCGAAGAAACAAAAATTAATTAAAAAATGTATTATTTTGAAAAAATGACTAGTTTACATATTCAAAAATATTTTTAAACATAACTTCAATAATCGAAAATAAAAAGAATTAGTAAAAACTGTATAAAAATATAAATTGAGTAAAGATGAAAATTGAATAAAGAAAATGTATAAAGACAAAAACAAGTAAAAAGATAAAAACGAGCAAAAGTAAAAACAGGTTGGATATAAAACAAATTAGTTCTTTCAGATTATTTTATCTCCTCTCAAAATAGTTCTTACGAGGAGGTTGCCTGTAGAAGTATCAAAGGTTACTGTGCGTCCGTAATTTTTGCCAATATCTTCGGCTATAACTGGTATTTCAAGCCTTTCCAGGGTTTTCTTGGCCCACTCTATATTTCTTTCACCTATACTTATATTTTGGTTTTCAAACATATGTGCTCCTCCGACAAGTTTTGCTTCGAGCCTTTTTCTGGAAGAGCCTTTTTTTACCATCTCAGCTGCCAGATACTCTATTCCGGAATCTGCATATTTTGAAGGTTTATCTTTTATCCTTGCATGATTTATACTAGGAAGCATCGCATGGACAAGCCCTCCCATTCTCTCTTTCCTATCATAGAGTGTTATACTTACACATGAGCCCAATCCGAAAGTTTTAATTTTAACCGGACTCCTTGCTAATGCACAGGCTCCTATTCCCACTACAATTATGCCTGAGTCGGTCAAATCGAAAACCCTCGTAGTTTAGAAAATTCTCTGGTTTAGAAGTTAGTTAAAAGTTATTTACAAACTATTTATAACTTATTTAGAAGTGATATATAAATGATCTTAGTTTATTCACAAAGTATTTGGTTCTATGAAATCAGGCACAACTGCCAGATTTTTCAAGAATGAATTTAAATTCTTCTTAAATATTTATTAAAAATTATATCTCGGGTTGACCAAATTTCTGGTAAAGCATTCCATTAATTCTTTTTAACAGACTATCTAGTGAAGCAGGATCAAACAAAGTTAAAATATTTCCATAAATTTCCTCTTCTTTTATCAAAAACTCCGCATTGAGCAGGAGGGCGAAGTCTGTCTTACAACTCATTTCCGTGAGCAAAGAATTCAGGATAGAGCCAAACATATCGTACATCGTATAAGACGTTGAGATTAAAATGTTGAGATCCAGAAAATTTGAAAGTGCAGTTACATAAGTTCCTGCAAGGATATGACTGATTTCTTCCATTAAAGATCAGTTGATAGTATCAGTTGGGTCTATTCCTCTCTCTTCACCTGAGAAGATCAGAGAGAGGCTTCTCACACTTTTCTCAGGAAAGAATATTAATATATGCCAATTCAGACCTTTTTCAATATGCATGAGTGAGCCTAGAACTGGAAATTCCTAAACGCTTGTTATTTCGGTATATTTTCAATTTGCTCAAATTTCACGCCTAGAACCCTTGCCTGAACGGTGAGATTTGTTAACTTATTAGGGTCCTCCAAAATTAGTGTGTAAACTAAGGATTCAGAATTCTTATTTTAGGTAATAGATATATAACCAGAGTTCCCCCAATAAAAGTACATTCTTAAAATCCAATTTAGAGGAAAATACACCCGATTAAACTCTAAAAATAATAGATGGATGGGATTAGAGCTTTATTTTTTGACAAATCACATTTTTTTGAAATTCTGGCAACTGACTCCGTTTTACAAAATTAAATGTTTAAAATAAGGACTAAAAAACCTTAAAATGGAAGTTAAGAATATTTAATTTCTTTAATGGAAAATAAATTCTTTATCATCCGTACTTTTATTGGGGGAGCACTAGCACCAAATACAATTCACGAGATAAGGCTTATTAACCCTTGAAAAGTGAATCATTTTTTGAGGGCCCTATACTTATAAAGTACACTAAAGGTATGAAGCTCGTTCCAAGAATTGTCTATCTGTACCTCATCCCCGCTTTAGAATGAGTCTTGCTTATCTATATCACTTTCCACTTTATTGAGATACACTTTGATACCGATGATTAGACATGCAGAGTACGAGATCTAAATGAGATGAAAAACATCAGAATAAAAGATGATTTAAGACACAGAAACGCTGGGGATGTCCCGCAATAAATTGCGGGGTAGCGTGGTTGGGGTTTAGGTCCTTAATGTAGGTCTTTAGGTAGTTATTTTAAGGCTCAGCCTTTTTTAAGGCAATTAAGAATATCCTCAGCCCTGAATTTTGTTTTTATAATTCTCGTCCTGCCTCTCTGGCCCTTGCCGGTAAAGTCCGCATCTATGTAGTTGAGTACCTGGAGCCTGTTGACAATACCATAAAATCGAGTATATCCAAGTTGGGTTAATTCATGGAAAGATTTGTAAAGTTCACCTGCCTGGATTTCTCCTCTTTTTGCTATTAGCTCAAGCAGATGTTTTTCAGGACCGGACAGGAGACTTATACCCCTGCACAGATGAAGCAGTTTGGAAGCTTCATACGCTTTTTCCACATCTTCAGAAGAGATTGTACGGCTTCCCCTGCGTTCGGCATTAAAACCGGAACGTTTTAGAAGATCAATTCCAACCCTGAGGTCTCCAGTCCTTTCTACATATGAGACCACAAGTTCTAGTAACTCATCAGAAATTACCTTCGGATAAAAGCCATATTTTACCCGATCTTTGAGAATATCGAGAATTTCGGCACTTCCGTATCTCGGGAAAGGAATATCTTCAGGCAGAAAAACCGAATTCACTCTTGAATCCAGGCAGTAGAGGTCAGCAGAATCATTTACGATCCCGATTACTCCTATCTTTGCTCCAGGATATTGCTCATGCGCTCTCAGCAGCGAATACATCACTTCATTGGCATGTCCCTCGTAACAGAGATAATTAAGGTCATCAAGAGCAACAAGAAGAACTTTTTCCGATGAGACGAGAAAATTAACAACGGTTTCAAAGATCTTCCTGAACGCAATTCCTGAATTGGGAGGAGAGATTCCAAAAAGCTTCCTGTAAATCCTGGACATTACTGCAAAGCGCGTGGAATCAATCTGACAGTTGACTTTGACGGTAACGACACCAGTCGCATGGGCTTCAACTTCTCTGAATATCTTCATAACTGCACTGGTCTTTCCTGTTCCGGGAGGACCTACCAGCAAACAATTCAAAGGCCGCATACCGCGCAGGGCTGGCTTGAGCGCAAATCTAAGCCCATTCAATTGTGACTCCCTGTGGGGAAAATAATCAGGAAGATAGTCAGGCTCAAGTACCGACGGGTCCTTAAATAGGGTCTCATCCCAGAATAGTATGTCATTACCTGTCAAGGGAAGTTACTCCATAAATCATTAATCCGTTATCATTAATAATTGAAAGCTTGTCAATATTAAAAATTCAATAGTATGAAAGCTCGGGGCTGTAAAATTATTTTCGGCTGGGAAAGGAGCTTAACTGGTTACAGTGCAGGAAATAAGATAGTTCTGCATTCTGAATTAAATGATATATATCAATTTAAATGGAACATTCTCTATCAATTTAAATTGAATATTCTCTATCAATCTAATGGAATAATCTATAAGTAATCAAACGAGACTCTACTGGATAAATACTTAGTAAGGGAAATTCAGATAGTATCTATAAACTAAATTCCTGAGAAACTGAATTTTGAGAATATCCTTGCTGTTTTTTCTAAATTTTTAGTAAATATTGCTTTACTGCATTTAGCTTTTTTGAATTGTTATTCAACATATAATTTAATTAATTAGTCATTTTTAGAAGATTTATATTAAAGTGGTTTTATAAAAGAATTAGTATATAATTAATTTGAAAACAGTGTGTATTGGTTAATTTTAACAGATAAAAAGAATAAAATTAGATTTATTTATAAAGATTTGAGTAGTAATTATAAAAACAACTCAGAAAAATAGTTTAGAAAAAATAATCCTTTAGAGGTTCTGAGATATATAGCATCTCAACTAATTTAACTGTAGTTTTAAACATATATCTGTAATTTAATCATAATCCTTTAATCATAAGAAAAACCCGGGCTGGAAAGATAGTATGGAGATAGAATCTAAATTTCTGGTAAAGGAAGAAACGGATTTTCAAGCCCTTGAAAGCCTCTCAAAGCTGGCTTCATACTCTCTTTCAGAGGCAAAAATCCAGTTAAATGAAGATATTTTCTTTGATACTGAGAACCGGGCTATTATGGCTTCTGGATACTATCTGCGGGTCAGAAAAGCGTATGGGGAAGACGGAAGCTGGATAACTATTAAAAGCCTGGGAGGTTTCGAAGGCGGAACTCACAAGCGAGAAGAGCATGTAAGTTTTCTACCTGAAGGAACCTCAGTGCTTGCATGTCCTGACTCCCGTATTAAAAACCTGATTTTCGAGTTTACGGCAGGACTTGACCTTTTACCGCTGCTGTCCCTTAAACAGAAAAGGGTAATTCGCCAAGTAAAAATGGGAAAAAAGCTTATAGCTGAAACTTACCTGGATCGGGTCAGCCTGAAAAGTAAAGGTAAGGAAAAGAACTACAATGAGTTTGAAGTTGAGCTTAAAAGTGAAGGAAGATCAGAAGATCTAGAAATTATCCGGCGCCTCCTTCTCAAGCACTACAACCTGGCTGAGAGCCAATTTTCCAAGTTCGAGAGAGCTTTTCTTTTCATGGAAAACCTTCCTGAGAAAACCTTCCTTAGCCTGAAAGAAAGAGCTTTTTGTGCACAGCTTGCAGATCAGAAAAATGTGTATGGAAAGCAAGCTCAAATTTTAATGGGACTTGATAGAGGAAAGAGCTGCGAAGAGCTCAGCCTGCTTTTAAAACTTCCTCAAACCGAAATAAAAGCTCTGCGTTCAAAATTTAAGGAGAAAAGGCTTTCTATTTTTCCTTTTACAACTTATAAAGAAAAGGACCCTGAATTCCATCTTCAGACCGGAAAAAATTGCTTTTCTAAAAAGGAAAAAAAAGCGTTAGAACTTAAGCAATATGATAAGCAATGG